>NZ_LUKH01000092.1:0-6828 GCF_001593695.1 Leisingera sp. F5
GCAACAGCGCCTCCACCGCCCCGTCAGTCAATAGCGGACAAAGGCCAAAACTCATATCCGCTGCGTTCAAAATCTCTGTCGCGGCGGCCCCGGCGGCCCGCGGCAACCCCATTCCGCCAAGGTCTTCCGGGTGCGGCAGGCTTTGCCAGCCCATCCCAGTGTATTGCGCATAAGCCTGCAAGTATGGCTCAGGCATCACGACCTTTGCACCGTCGAGCCGCGCGCCGGTTTCGTCCCCTATTGCCGAAAGCGGTGCGATTACGTCCGAACAAAAACGCCCGAGCCCCTCCAGCGCAGCCTGGACATCCCCGGTTTCGATCCCGGAATAAGCCGCCAGCGATGCGACCTCGGGCCAGTCAGACAAATGCTCGATATTGAACATGATATCGCGAACCGGCGCCTGATAGGTCATCTTTCACTCCGAATAGTAGTTCCTTCACGCCACCTACGTGTTGTTTGACATCGGCTCCACGTTCATATGAGACAAAGTCCTTTCCAATAGTGACAACTGACACTGGCGATCAATGAAATGACAGGCTCGGATCCCCTTAGGTGTTTGATCCGATGGTTTGATGATGAGATCTTGATGTGATCCCCGAAAACATCCTCGAAGCTTGTTAGAGTCTTCCGCGAAGAACCCCAGGCTGGGAGAGGAGCGGAATCGCATGAAGGCATCGAAGTTCACGGACGCGCAGAAGGCGTTCATCATCAAACAGGCAGAGGGCGGCACGACTGTCGCGGAAGCCTGCCGGAAGGCCGGCGTCAGCACGGCGGCCTTCTTCAACTGGTAGAAAAATAAGCCGGTCTGATGCCGTCCGAAATGAAGCGGCTGAGGGAGCTCGAGCAGGAGAATGCGCGACTGAAAAAGATCGTTGCAGACCTCGCTCTGGACAAGGAGATGCTGCAGGACGTCATTAAACGAAAGCTTTGAGGCCTGCCCGGAAAAGGACGCTGGTCGACGGGATGCGGGCGGATTGGCAGGTGTCGATCCGCCGGGCCTGCGAGGTGATCCGGTTCGATCCCAGAACCTGTCGCTACAAATCCCTCCGGCCCGGGCAGGCCGCTTTGGAACAGCGGATCCGAGAAATTTGCCAGACCCGTGTGCGCTTCGGCTATCGGCGCGTGCATGTGCTTCTGCGCCGTGAGGGGTAGGAAATAAATGCGAAGAAGATTTATCGCATTTACAAGGAGATGGGCATGCAATTGCAGAACAAGACGCCCATCTCCCCAACCGGAGTGGGCAAGTCGCTGGTCTGATCTTCCAGCGCGTTCTCCAAGACCTTCAGGCTCGCCGGGCCCTTCGGCGCTACCAGCCCGAATTCGGCAAGATACCCCCGTACTCGCGCAGCAGGTTCGGCAATCCCGGCGGCAGCATGACCTTGCGGCCCTTGCCCCGTTCGGCATGGATCAGCATCCGGTCGCTGCCGAAACCGCTGACTTTGAGATTGCAGACCTCCGGCGCCCTGTGCCGGGCGCCACAGGAGATGCTCAGCGCCGCCCGATACTTCAGCTCCGGTCCTGGCGCGGCCCGCAGCAGTGCCTCCACTTCCTCGGCGCTGACTGCCACGGGGAGCTTGCGCGGCCGGGTGCGGAACTGCATGTGCCGCTTCATCCCACCCCGCCCGCAGGTCGTCTCGAAAAAGAACCTCAGCGCAATGAGGCGGGCATTGCAGGCCGGCGGCGTGACACCGCGGCCGGTCATGTGAAGCTCGTAGGCGCGCAGATCGTCTGGCGTCGCGGTGTCCGGCGACCGCCCCAGAAACGCTGCGAAGTCCTTGATCGCCCGGATGTGCGACTTCTGAGATTTGTCACCCAGCCCCTTGATCCGCATGTCCTCAATCATCCGCTCGCGCAGCGGCGTTGTTGCGCTATAGCGGTCCTGCTGCAGCCAATCGTGTAGCGTCCGCTTAACGCCGGTAGCGAGGAACTGCTAGGCGAGCAATGACTGCAATGGGCTCGTCTCAAAGTAAACGCGCCATTGATACCGCAGCTTATGCAGCTTGAGCATCCGTCTCGGAGGTCATTGGCGCCCAATTCCACGGCAGCAATTCATCCAGCCGTTTGATCTTGTGGTCGTGGATGCGGTCGAGGATGTCAGCGATATATGCCTGCGGGCCGAGACCGTTGAGCTTGGCGGTCTCGATGATGGTCATGGCGCGGGCCAAAGTTTCCGCCCCAGTGTCTGCTCCTGCGAAGAGCCAATTTTTCCGTCCGATTCCGATGGGGCGCAGGGCACACCCGGCTGGATTATTGTCGATGGCCACACGCCCGTCGGTCAGGAACTGGCTAAAGGCGTCCCGACGGCTCAGACCATAGCGGAAATCGCTTTTGCCGGGAATGCGCAGGAGTTGCTGTTCTGACTAGGCAAAGAAGCCCTCAACCTTTGGCCGGCTCAGCTTTTGACGCGCAGCACGGCGGGCCTCTGCGGGCTGGCCGTTGATGCCGCGCTCGATGTCATAGAACTTGCCGACCCGGTCGAACGCCTCGCGGACGATCTCGGATTTGGTCGAGGTCCAGAAGTCGTGGAAGTCTCGGCGCAAGTGAGCCCAACAGGCCGCTTCGCGCAAACGCCGAGTGCCATCGGGACCAGGCTCGTAGAGCTTGGCATACCCCTTGTAGCCGTCCGCTTGCAGAATGCCGCGGGAGTCTGCCAGGTGGCTTAGGACGTGCTCTTCCTTCCAGTCGGGCGCGAACCGATAGACAGCACCGGGTGGCGCCCCCCCGCCCACGGCCGTTGATCGCGCACATAGGCCCAGATCCGGCCCTGCTTCACGCCTTTGCCCAGCTCTTTATCTTTTTTGGAGCGGTCCAGCACCCGGATCGGCGTGTCATCCGCGTGCAGCAGGTCGCTGCTCATAATATCGGCCTCAATTCGTCCGGCCAGCGGAGCCAAGGTCTTCATGGCCCGTCCGCACCAGCCAACAAGCGTGCTTTCGGCAATGTCTGCCCCCATGCGGGCGAAGATCCCGTGCTGGCGATACAAGGGAAGGTGATCGTCGAACTTCGAGACCAGGACATGGGCCAGCAGGTTCGGCCCGGCCATGCTGCCGGGATCGGACGGCTGGGTGCTGGCTCCTGCACCATCCGCTCACAGCGGCGGCAGGATTTCTTGATGCGGGCGATCTGGACCACCTTCATCTGGGCGGCGATCATGCCGAGCAATTCACTGACGTCCTCGCCCGCCACCCGCAGATCGCCGCCACAGTCGGGGCAGCAGGTGCCAGGATCAAGCTCGAGGCGCTCGCGCAGGGTCGCATCCGAGACACGTGGCCGGCCGCGCAGCGCGGGTGCATCGGCAGGCTCTGGCGGCGGTTCGTCCTGGCCTTCGTCGATAGGCGCGTCATCACCCTCGGCCACCGCAACCAGCAGGTCTTCGAGCGCCAGCTCCAGCTGCTCGATCTCACGCTCGATCTTTTCCGAGGATTTGCCGAAAGCCAGTTTCTGCATCTTCGCGATCCGCAAACGCAGGGCCTGAAACAGCTGATCGTGGACCCGCAGCGTGGCCGGCATCTTGGCGTTCTCTGCCTCGATCCGGGCATTTTCCGCCTGTAATGCGGCGATCATCGCCCTCAATTCGGCGGGATCATCGGGCAGATTTCCGGCGGATTTCGACATGCGCCTGACTACCAGAAAACAGGCTCAGGCACCATATAAATAACGAAAATCCAGAGGTAAAATCACCCGGCGCGGGCGGGCGGGGCGCCCCAATCAGGACGCCGCCAGTCGATCCCCTCCCACAGCATCGCGAGCTGCGCAGAGGTCAGCCGCACCGCCCCATCCCTGGCGCGCGGCCAAGGGAAACGCTCCCGCTCAAGTACCTTGTAGTAGAGACAAAACCCCTGGCCATCCCAATAGAGCAACTTAGTCCTATCGCCCCGCCGGCCCCGAAACGCAAACACCGCTCCACTGGTGGGTTTCTGATGCAAAACATCCTGCGCCAATGCCGCCAGCCCTGCGATCCCTTTGCGCATATCCGTGACACCACAGGCCAGATACACGCGAACACCGGTGCCCGGACCCATCATGCCGCCTCCACCGCGCAGGCGCAATTCAACCGCGGCCGGTGGCGGCGTTTTGGAGACCGGAGGCTGCGGCACTGGAACTTCGGCCACCGCCGGAATGTCCAACGGGAAGAAGAGCGCGCCGGTATCGGGCGACCACAAGCCCTTCATTTTCAACTCATGCCGCCAAGCATAAATCTGCTGCCGTGTAATCTCGTGGCGCTGCGCAATCTGCGTCACAGTTGCCCTGCCAATCCCCACAGATGTGACAATCTCGAGCTTGTCTTCGTCGCGCCAGAAGCGACGCCGCTCCAACCCAAGAATTTCGCCCCGCATCACTGACCCCGCATAAGGTACGTCGCAAGCGACGTCGTTAATGACGTGTCCTAGATCAGAGCCACAACCTCAGACAGGCAGTGCCAATGGCGCGGTTACCACGGGCAGCTCAATGGCGAGCCTTCATTATGTTAACCCGGTACGGATCACTCGTCATGCGCGGCGTTCACATTTGCAGCAAACATCTTCCGGCCAGAAGACCGTTCTGATGTTGCAAAGCCACATGTGGAAGAGGCCAGGCCTGTGATGGCCTGCAGCTGATCCTGCCGGCGCATCTCAGGGAGGGAACGCGCAAATGACAACTTCCAATTCGCTTTGGGAGACGCACTCAGACTGCTGTCAAATATAATCAACCGGCCCTGATGTGCACAGCAGCAGCACTGCCGGCTGCAGCAAAACTGCCCGCCACCGCCCTTTACTCCATGTGCTGAAGGATCCGCGCGTTTCATATCCAAATTGATTGCAGTTTCATGATCACCGCTGCCACGCCCGTCAATGCCAGCGTGAATAAACCGAAGAAAGCCACCGCAAGCAGGATCGGCCCGAGCCTTCCCGGCAGCTTGCAAACCAGGCCGCGCAGCCATTCCGGCCGCCCGGAGCCCCTTTCAAAATTGCTGTCGATCACTGTCGCGTATAGGGGCAAGGCACTGACCAGTGTCGCGTAAAGGTAAACACCGGAAATGTTCTCAAAAAAGGCGGACCGGACAAGTGTGGGCCCGACCACCTGCAACGCCTGCCAGTGATCCCCTCCGAACGAGCCGAACCAGTCAGCTGAGACGAAATAGATTACCCCATGCAACAGGACGAAAATGACGACCCTTGCAGGCAGGTCGATCAGGAGGATACGGGCCGGCACGGCTCCTTCACGCTGTTTGGCGGCACTTGCGGCATATAGAAAGAAGCTCACGTAGTTGACGGCGAATACAACGGGTAATCCATTTGTCACGACCTGCCGCAGAAAGCGGCTGAGCGCGGGCCCGCCTTTCAGCAGCAATGCTCCAAAGCCCGGCGTGAGGGCGATATAGAGCAGCAGTAGCGGCAACATGCCTGCACAACTGACAACCAAAGTGTTGCGGACAAACTGCCAGGCAGGCATGTCGATGCTGAAGTATGTTTTCATAGCACAGCGCATTGCCAGCCGTTCCGGCACCAAGCCGATGGGTGGCACTCAAAGTCCTCAAAACGTTATGTTCTACCGCTTAGTTTATCCGCCTATATATTCAGGAAAGGCGGGCAGAGAACGGCGCCAGCGAAAAGCACTCATCCGCTGTGGCCGTGAAAACCAGTCCTCTCACCATCATCTTTAACAAGCATTTCTTGTCAGGAAGTGCCTCCTGAGTTCTCAGCACTCTCGATTGCCTCGAGGATCGCGCAGTCCGCAAGACTTCCCTTTCCAGGGCAGGCGCCAAGGAGGCGGTCAAGCGAATCCCGGATGCGGGTCAAACCTTCGATCTTGGCCTGCACTTCGCCGCGCTTGGCTTTTGCCTGTGCCTGCACGTCCCTGCAGCTCGCGCCTGGCGCCTCCAGCAGCGCGAGCAGGCCGGCGGTCTCTGCCAGCGAAAACCCGAGCCGCTTGGCCCCGGCAATGAACCTGAGCCGCTGCAGCGTTCCGCCGCCATAATCCCGCGGGCCGCCGGCGGTTGGCCGCGGCGGCTGGCGGATCAGCCCCTTGCGCTCATAGAAACGGATAGTTTCCACTCCGATCCCCGCCGAACGGGCGGCTTTTCCAATCGTCAAAGCTGCCATTGCAGCCTCCTCTCGGGATCAACCATTGACTCCGTACATGATACAGCGGGTAGCATATCCGGCAAGCGGGGTTGCAAGCGGGATTTGCATGGGACTTTTCATCAAACGCTGGCTTCTTCCTGTCTTGGGTGCGGCACTGGCGCTCTGGCTGATCTTCCGGCTGTACGGGAGCCTTGACTTCGCACGCTTCCTTGACGGGCTGCGCTACGCCAATCCGGTTTGGCTAACTGTGCTGGCCGCAATGATCCTGCTAGAACAGCTGCTGAGCGGCTGGAAGTGGCGGCAAATACTTTTTGATGTGAAACCGGTTGGCTCGCTGCCACTGACAGGTGCTCTGCTCGCGGGCTATGGCGTGAACGTGCTTGTACCGCTGGGTGTCAGCCCGCTGGTGCGGGCCTGGCTGGTCGCGCGCCTGCACGGTCTGAAAATGGCCACGGTGCTTTCGACAGCAGTCATCGCCCGGTTCCTCGACGGGGTCGTGTTTGCGCTCTTTGCCGGCGCGGTGGCTGCTGCGGGGCGCATTCCGCAGATCGAAGGAGATCTGCGCCTTGGCCTCAGCATTGCGGGGGCCTTGAATCTGCTGCTCTTCGGCGGGCTGCTCTGGGTGCTCTTTCGCTTCCGTGGCCTCCTTGCCCGCGAGGAACCGCTGATCTGCCGTCTCTTCGACTGGATCACCGGGCGCATGGGCGCGAGCGGTCCGGGGCTGCGGGCATCACTTGGCGCGGGCATCGTCTGGCCAAGGGCG
>NZ_LUKH01000093.1:0-6755 GCF_001593695.1 Leisingera sp. F5
TTCAATGCGTACACCCCCTGTACACCCCCTGTGCAGCGGACGGCGCCGCACAGGAGGAAACTGCGGTTAGCCTTGCCAGGTGGCGCCGGCGGGATCGTCGGTTGCTGTAATGCGGTAGAGGCCTGCGTTTCCGGTCATCGACGGTGCCGCACTGTAGCTTTCGCCGGGCAGGACCAGGGCCGTGTCGCCAACCGAAAGCGTGGTATCGACATCGTTGATCGTGATGCGCCAGTGGCCGCTGGCGGGCATCAGAACAACCGGCTTCCCGGCCTTGATCTGCTCGGGGACGCTGGAGCCGCGGCCCAGGAAATCGACTTCGAAGCCGGGCTTGTCCTTGAGCAAGCCGTTTTCGCCGATCACCACGGCAGGCTTGTTCGCCGACAACGCCATCAGGTCCCAGTAGCGGGCCACATATCTGCCCATGACGTCCTCGACCGGGACCTCGGGGTAGGTTTTCAGTTCCTCTTCGGTCAAGAGCGGCATCGGGCGCACGTTGCGGGGCAGTTCCTGGCCTTTCTTGCTGTCATAGAGCACGCCGTTGTCGCCGAGCATCAGGCCGTGGGCCCGGGCGTCTTCGATCACCTGCGGGGCCCAGGTGACTCCGCCGCCGGCATCGTCGCCACCAAGGATCGACATGATCATGCCGTAGTCCTGGCCGACGTTTTCAAAGCCGCGGAAGATGCCTGTCGGGATGTTGAAGATATCGCCTTCCTCGGCGATGAATTCACCCGCAGTGCCATAGCGGCCCCAGAAGAAGCGCCAGCGGCCCTTGGCGACAAAGAACACCTCGGCGGTGGTGTGGCTGTGCAGGCTGTTGCGGCATTTCGGAGGCTGGCCCGCCGCGCCGATGTTGAATCCGATCTTGTCGGTGATGTGGACGTGCTGATCCGGGGATTCCGACACGCCGCCGCCGATGATGGTGAAGTTTTCTTTCTGGTCCGAGCCGGGGGTGTGGGCGTCGATGAAAGCCGTCTTGCAAGGGCGCAGCTCGCCGTAGCGGACGATGCGGGATTGAATGGTGCTCATGGCGGGTTTCCTTTTGTGCCGGGATGATGAGGGAGGGAGGAGAATGCCCCATCAACCAGGCGGCCGCAGGTTCAGCCGGCGCGCGCGCAGCGAGGCGCGGTGCCGGTGATAGCGGCGCGTGGCCGGCCGGTTGTCCAGTTGATATGCGCCGAACGCGATCACTTAGAGCGCGCCCGTGTGCAGCAGGATCTGCTTTTGCACCGCGGTTTCGTCAAACAACGTCCATTCGCGGCGCAGCTTGATATCGCCGCCGATTAGCTCGCCCCATTCGGCGTGGCTGATGCCCAGCACATAAAGGTCAGCCCCTGAAGGCGCACCCAGGCTGCCCCAGCCGTCATGCTTGCCGTGCAGGCTCCAGCGGAGGGCGGAGCGCGGCGGCATGTTGGGATCATCGCGGCCGATCTGGTGGTGGATGGTGAATGCGGCCGAAGGCAGCGAGGCACGCAGCCCCATCCAGAAGCGTTCCACCGGGTCAAAGCTGTGGCCGGTGGCACCGCCGGGGTACTCAGACTGCACGGCGCGGTCGTATTCGGACCGGATGGCGCGCATGTCGGCATTCATTATCCGGGTCAGCAGATCGGCGTGGCGCTGGCCCCAGGCGTTATCATTGCCGCGGCCCTTGTAAGGACCTTCCAGGTCATTGGTTGGGGAGAGCGGTTTGACGCAAGCTTCGGGGCCGCCTTCGCGGGCAATCTGGTCACGGGAGAACTCCACCGGGTCCCAGCCCATCTGGCGCACCACGGCGCCGTTGTCGCGGATCAGCCATTCGTCGTCGATGGCATTGCGCTGCGCATGGCAGTCCGCCAGGATGCGGTAGACCAGCGGCCTGCCGGTGGCCTTGCCAAAGGCACCGTCGCCCAGATGGGTTGCGGTCGACAGGATGCGGTGGCTGGACAGCATGCCCTCTTCCGGGCTGCCGGACCAGATCACGTCCTCCCCCAAGAGGGTGCGGTCGGGGAACTCCGATAGGGTAGCCATAGTGGCCGCGATCACACCCTGGTTGCCGGTGGAGACCGATCCGGGCATGCGCACCACGATCTCGGGCGCGTAATAGTCATGCAGGGTGGCAAAGCCGCGGCTTTCCCAGATTTCATGAGTGATCCCGATGATGTAGTCGGGGAAGTCGCGGAATTTCGGGTCAAAACCCTTCATGAGGTCCATCCTTCGGGTATCCGTGCCGAGCCGCGCACAATTAGCGGCCCGTCGATGGCGACCCGTCTGGCGTTGGCGGTTTCAGGCGTGTTGATATGCTCCATCAGCGCGGCGACGGTCTCATCGACCATCAGATTGGCGCGCTGGCGCACTGTAGTGAGGTTGTAGGCAGGCCAGCCGGCCGGTGGCACATCATCATAGCCGATGACGGAAACATCACCGGGCACCGAAAGGCCAAGCTCAAAGCGGATCACATCCATGACTGCCAGCGCCATATGGTCATTGGCAACAAAGACGGCATCAGGGCGTTGCAGAGCGGGCCGGGAAAACATCTTGCGGGCGGCTTCGCGGGCGGTCTCGGTGTGAAACTGGCCGTTCTCGCGGCAGCACAGATCCGCGCCCGCATCGTGAAGGGCTGCCAGAAACCCGGCCTCGCGGTCACGCTGGGTCGAGGCCCCCTCCCAGCCTGCGATATAGCCGATCCGCTGGTGGCCGCCTGCCAGCAGAAACTCCGCTGCCTTGCGCCCGCCGGCATAATTGTCGGAGGTGACGGAGGTGATGCCCTCGATATCCTGCGATCGGTTGAAAAGCACCATCGGCACGCCCGCAGCCTGGCAGCGTTCGGCGATATCCGAGGACATGGCGACCGATGCGGTGACAATGCCATCGACCTGATAGTCCAGGATCTCCTCCATCACGTCCTCGACATTGCCGGAGGTTTGCGAGGCGAGAAAAACCAGCACGTGATAACCATGTTCCTGCAGCGCGTTGGACAGCTTCTCAATGGCCTCGGGGTAGAACTGGTTTTCCAGATAGGCCACCACCAGCCCGATGATGCGCGAACGCCCAGACACCATGGCGCGGGCGAGCACGTTGGGCCGGTAGCCCAGCTCGGCGGCGGCTTTCTTTACTTTGTCGGCAGTCTTTTTGCTGACTGACGCGCCGGGGGTAAACACGCGCGAGACTGCCGATTGGCTGACGCCCGCACGTTCCGCGACCTGAAGGGATGTGATTTTCTCTGCCATCAGTCCGCCGTCCACCCGCCGTCGATCAGCATTGAGGTGCCGGTGACCATGTCCGAGGCAGGCGAGGCCAGATAGAGCACCGCGCCCATGATGTCCTCTACTTCGCCGATGCGGTCCAGCTTGATCTTTTCCATTATCCAGGCGGCGCGCTCGGGATTGGCAAAAGTCTGTTCGGTGAGCGGTGTCCTGATGAACGTTGGGCAGACGGTGTTGATCCGCACCCCTGATTTGCCCCACTCGATGGCCATGGATTTCACCATGCCCTCCAGCCCGTGTTTGGAGGCGCAGTAGACCGCCCGGTCGATGCCGCCGACATGGCCCATCTGGCTTGAGATATGGATGATCGAGCCGCGTTTGCCTGCGGCCATCATGGCCTGTGCCGCCCAGGCCGACAGGAAATAGGCCGAGCGGAGATTGACGCCCATCACCGCGTCGAAATCTTCGGGTGTTGTTTCAACCGCCGGACCGTGGCGGGCCAGGCCTGCCGAGTTTACCACGACGTCAAAGGCGCGGGTTTCCAGAGCTGGCCGCAAGGCAGCGAGATCGGCCTGATCCAGCACCAGCGCTTCCGCTGAATAGCCTTCTGCTTGCAGCGCTGCGACCGTTTCCTGCAGCCGTTCAGCGCCACGCGCGGCGCAAACCACATGCGCCCCGGCCCCTGCCAGCGCGGCGGCACAGCCCTGACCGATGCCTGAGGAGGCACCAGTGACCAGTGCGGTTTTTCCGGTCAGATCAAAAGAAGGGGTGCGGGGCAGCTCTGGCATCAGGTCATTCCATCCGGGATTGCTATTGGACCCATGTTGCGGGCCTTGTTGAACTCGCGCAGCCGGGCCAGGACGTCAACGCCCAGCTGGCGGTAGACGTCCAGAAGGTCGACTAGCACCCAGTTCTCGCGGATCAGCCCATTCTCCAGCCGCCAGAAATCCAGCGAACGCAGTTCGATCTGTTTGCCTGCGGGCGCAATGCCCAGCCAGCCATCGGCGGTGACGGTCTGGCGCATGCTAGGCCAGCCGGTGACCGCAGCATAAGGGCCGTCGCCAAAGAAATGAAAAGTAAGACCGCGGGAGTGCTGCCCCCGGTCCGGCATCGCATTCAGAAACGGGATCTGGTGCCAGTGGCGGAAACCGGCGATGCCCCGGGCAGTGCCGATGCCCGCAGGCCCGTACCAGTTCATCCGCGGATGCCAGAAACGCTCCATTTCCATCACGTCCGGCCCGCCCTGGCTGGGGCAGCGCTGCAGATGCTCCAGCATCTCCAGAACCAGGTTGCGGCTGGCGGTACTTTGCCCTGCATCATAGGGGCCGGCCCGCACCCCGTCCTGGGTGGCGGGGCCTGGCACCTGCCACTCGCGCCCCAGCGAAGGGGCCATCGGCCAGGATCCGGCCTGCATCATCACCTCCGGAATATCCCAGAGCGCCTGCATCTCAGCCACTTTGCCGTTTTCAAAGCGGAAGAACTCATGAAACCGCATCGCCGCCTGATGACCGGTTGGCGGAATATCCAGCAAGGGTGCCAGAAAAGTCCCGGTGTAACAACCGCAGCAACCGACCCAGTCGAACCCGTGCTCGTCGCGGCCCGCCATAACGATACAGTCGCGCCGCTCCAGATCCGGCCAGGCTGCCAATAGCGGCAAATAGGCAGTGTCAAACAACGGTCCGGGACCAAGCAGATCGCCAAACGGATGGCCGAGATGGACGGCAGCATCCGGCGTAACAACAGCTTCCAAGGCCGCCCGCACGGGTGCTGCCTCAAAGTCGCGCATCGCGGCCCGCAGCGGCGCCAGCCGTGCTTTGTTGCCGCTATGTACGTCCGTTTCCATCTCTGACTGCATCCAGCTTCTTTCTGGTCTCAAATACTCCCGGGGGAAGGCCGCAGGCCTGGGGGCAAGGCCCCCAAAGCCCGCTTTGCGTCTATTCGCCGACCTCGCGGTAAGGCGCCGCCTCTCCGTAAGGCACGTTGATGCCGCCATAGCGGCGCACCCGGACGTTGCATTGCTCGGCATGTCCAACAAACCCCTCCAGTATGCACAGCCGCGAGCCGTATTCACCGATCAGGGTTGCTGCCTCATCTGTCAGAACCTTCTGATAGCTGTGTGTTTTCAAATACTTGCCAACCCATAGTCCGCCAGTGTAGCGGCCCGCCTTCTTGGTCGGCAGGGTGTGATTGGTGCCGATCACCTTGTCGCCGTTGGAGACATTGGTGCGCGCGCCGAGGAACAGCGCGCCGTAGCAGGTCATGTTTTTCAGGAACCAGTCGTCGCGGTCCGTCATCACCTGCACGTGCTCAGAGGCAATGTCATCCGCGACCTGCAGCATCTCGTCATAAGTGTCGCAAACGATGACTTCACCGTATTCTTCCCAGGACACCTTGGCAGTGTCGGCCGTCGGCAGCACGTCCAGCAGCCGGTCCACCTCAGACATAGTTTCTTCCGCCAGTTTGCGGGAGTTGGTCAGCAGAACACAGGGGCTGTTGTAACCATGCTCCGCCTGGCCCAGCAGGTCGGTTGCGCACAGTTCCGCATCGGCAGCGGTCTCATCAGCGATCACCATGGTCTCGGTCGGGCCTGCAAAGAGGTCGATGCCGACGCGGCCGAACAGCTGGCGCTTGGCTTCCGCCACGAAGGCGTTGCCGGGGCCGACGAGCATGTGGACGGGATCGATCGTTTCGGTGCCGATCGCCATTGCGCCAATCGCCTGGATGCCGCCCATCACGTAGATCTCATGGGCACCGCCCAGGTGCATCGCGGCAATCACAGCGGCGTTGGGCTTGCCGTTGAAAGGCGGCGTGCAGGCGATGATGCGCGGCACGCCCGCGACCTTGGCGGTGGCGACGGACATATGCGCCGAAGCCACCATCGGGAACTTGCCGCCGGGCACGTAGCAGCCGACCGATTGGACGGGGATGTTCTTGTGGCCGAGGATGACACCGGGCAGAGTCTCCACCTCGATGTCCAGCATGGAATCGCGCTGCGCCTGGGCGAAATTCATCACCTGCTTCTGCGCGAATTTGATATCCTCCAGCTCGCGCTCGCTCAGCGAGGCGATCAGCGCGTCGATTTCCTGCTGGCTGAGGCGGAAGCTTTCGGGGCTGTAGTTGTCGAATTTCTCGGACAGCTCCCGCACGGCGGCATCGCCGCGGGTTTCGATATCCTTCAGCGTCGCTTCGACCACGGCGCGGGTCTTGGCGTCGTCCTCGGCACGGTCCGCTTCAGGCTTGCCGCGTTTCAGGTATTCGATGGTCATGGTCAGGTCCTCAGTTTTCGGGGCGCGGCGGCACTTTCTCGCCGCGGTCAAATGCTTCCCAGCCTTCGCCGTTGAACAGGTCAACGCCGAGCTGAGCGGCTACATGGGCAAAATCGACGTTCACCCAGTTGTCGACGATCTTGCCGTCGACGACTTTCCAGAAGTCCATGTAGCGGATCTCGACTCGCTTGCCGGTGGGTTCGATGCCTAGGAACGTGCCGGAGTGAGTGGCCTCCTGGCGGCCGAAGGCGGCGGCCCATTCGCCCATATAGAGGCGGGCTTCGTCGATGCAGACCTTGTCAGAGAAGGC
>NZ_LUKH01000094.1:0-6689 GCF_001593695.1 Leisingera sp. F5
GCCTTGGTGCACGGCAATTTCATAGTACGAATTGTGAAAAGAGAAGGTGGCGTAGTCTGCCTTGTGGAATTCTTCGTAGATGCGGCTGGCTTCTGACAGTTTGTCATACGGGGTCCAGAATCCGCCAGCCCCGACCCCCAGAAGCGGCTGCTGTTCGATTTGTGCGGTCGCATACTGCCACAGGACGGTGCGGCCGGTCAGAGTGCCGTCTTTTCCGAAAGCTGCGAGGACAGTATTGACGGGATCAACTGTCAATGATGAGAAGAAAACACCTAGCATCAGAACAGCGGCGCCTGAAACCGTCAAAGCCGCAATGTAGAAAAAAGGGCTTCTAAAGATACCCGATCGCGGCAGAATACCCAGACAGAACACAAGCCCGAAAATGCCAAGCGCAAGCAGCACGGCCGTTGCTGAATCCGATCTATGTATCTGCCAGACAGCCAGGGCTGCCGCAGCAGCAGCCAGCAGTTTTATTTTTTTCGAGAACCCGGTGTCGATAAGGATGCAGAGCGAGGAGAGCCACAGAACCACCATGGCGGACCCCATTGTATTTTTGCTTGAAAATACTCCTCGCGCGACTGTTCCGGACCCCATATAGGGGGCCAGAAAGCTCATTACTGCATAGTAACCTGATGTAATCAGAAGCGATATGAAGAGATCGCGCGCGGTCAGGCGTGTCGCGATGCAGTAACAGATCAAGATCGTGAGCATCAACTGCAGGCCCGATTTAAGAATGAGCCCGGTCTGGTCTCCCCAGAGTGCGGAAAGCAGCCACCAGGCCGGAAAAACGAACAGGACAGCGCTGCGCGCGACCAGCGGGAAAATCCTGGGGAAGTCCCGCACGAAAGCCCAAGCAAAATAAAGTGCCAAAGGATAAAGGATCAGTTCGTCAAACCGGAACTGTTTGAAAGTGACAAAAATCCACAAGGTTACCAGGATATGATCCCGGCGGTGCTCGAGCACCTCCCGGTTTGAAGGATATGCCATCGTTACAGTCATCCTGCAGACCCTGTCCGGTGATTTTCCAGGATATGCGCGGCCAGGCGCAACGCCATGGCAACCACGGACAAGGTTGGATTGGCCTGACCCGAAACGGGGAAAACCGAGGCTGATGCAACAAAGAGATTTTCGGCTCCGTGCACGCGGCAATTGGCATCGACAACACCATCATCCGGGTTGACGGACATGCGTGTCAGACCGATCTGGTGATAACCGTCGCGGGACTTCCGGATAATAGCCTCAGCAAAAGCGTCATCTTCCGGCAGAAACAGTTCGGCAACATTTGCGGCACGCAGCCTATGGGCGAGCAGTTTGTGACTGTTGATCAACCCTTCAACAGTGCGCCGCCCATAGCGGAAATCAATCTTCAACTTACGCCGGCCAGTCTGGTCCATACTGTTGCACAGCATAACCCGGCTTTCGTGCTCGGGGAAATGTTCGGCATGATAAGCTAAGGCATAGGGCCCCGGCCCATGGGCCACCAGCCGCTGCGGACGGCGCGCCTTGCGGGCGAGAAGCCGTCCTGCACCCGACCGCAAGGCATCGAAAACTCCACACGGATCACGCAGGATATTGGCGATGTGAGGCCCCGGATTCTCAAAACGATCTGAATGCAGCAACAGATGTTTGGCCGAAATTTCACCCGATCCGTGCCGGGGATCGGACGGGCTGATATTTTCAATCCAGAATGCGGCATTGGACGGCGCGTCACTGGTCAGAACAAACCGCCGGCGAAAGGGACTCCTGCCGTCCTTTTTCTGATATCCGAAGCTGCTGCAAGGCGCGGGATCGCGGAACAGGATCTCCGCAACTGACCCGGTCAGATGCCCCATGTAGTACCGCCCCAGCACCCCTGCCGATTTACGGAAGATTGCAGGATGTGCGGCTTGCTCCAGCAGCAGAAGGCGGGTTGTCTCAAGCCCGCCGCAGGCCAGAACCGCCTGGCGGCAGGGCAGGGCGGCAGTTTGCCCCTTGTGCAGGACCTCCAGTTCGCGCACCCGGTATTCGGGATCCCCGTCCCAGCGCATGGAGAGCAGTTGCGCGTGTTTGAGCAGATCGACCGGCGTGCCGCTCTGCTTCAGCCGTTCTTGCAGGGCGTTCGCTTGCTCCAGTGAATTCAGCCGTTCAACCCGTTCGATGCTTACCCCCTGAACCGGTGGCCATCCGGGAGGTGCCGGCGCCTGAAAGTCCGGGTCGGTATCAAGAAATTCGGCGGCCGGGGCGATCCAGCGGGCATAGTCTTCGAACGGGATCGGCCAGGGATGCGCATGCCGTCCGGACTGGTCTCCGAAATCTTCGGGATCGAACGGCATGCAGCGCCCGCCCCATCCCATAAGCGTCCCCCCGACGGCCTCGCGGTTGGTCTGCTGCCGGGGGGCATGGGTCTGGCGGGATACGATTTCGTCCCGCTTGCTGGACCTGTCGATTTCGCCCGTGCCGAAACCACCCTGCTCGACGACCAGGACCCGCAGCCCCGAGCGCCCCAGCGCCAGCGCCAGAGCCAGACCCGCCGCTCCCGCCCCGATAACGCAGGTGTCATAGTCAGCTGCTTGAGCTTCGGTAAGGCTGACTTGGGTCATTCCGGTTTCACCTTTCGTGCCCGCCGCGCGGCGCTGCGTTCGCGCCGTGCAAGCCCGGCGAGTTTCCGCAACGTGACGAACGGAGATGCTTGGACCGGCCCGCCGCGCATTGACGTGCCCGGATCGCTCCGAAGGCTTTGCAATCTTTCCGGAACCGCTGCACTTGTGTAGCGGCCGGCCACTATATCGCGTATTTCCGAACAATGGCGGCGTGTGCCTGCTGGATCATTGCGCAGCGCTTTCAAGAGGTCCGGAACCTGCGCAGGCGATGCATATTGTGCCAGGGGGCCGAAGGTTTCACGCAGCCTCCGGTCCAGAACACAGGGCCGTTCCATCAGCATCGCCTCCAGAACGGTCCGGCCAAAGGCTTCGACCCATCTGTCGCTGTGGAAATAGGAAAAGACGTCCAGACTGTCCAGAAAGCGGTCCACCGGTTCGCCGTTAAACGGCACAATGTCCCAGCTGCTCAGATCCACACCGCCGGCCTTCAGTTCTTGCACCGGGCAGCCCATGACACGCGTTGCCCAGCCCGGCCCCGGGGGCGTCAGTGAGGCGCTGACGTCCGCTGCCCGGTCTGGCCATTTCAGAGGATCCTCACGGCTGTGCCGCCCGACAGTTGCAACCGCCTGGTCAAATACTTGCCGGCGGGGCGCCCAGTGACCTGCGTCGAATGTGTTTACCCAGTCCGAGCCGGTCAGGCGCACAAATGGCAGAAAGCTGCGCAAATGCTTGCGGATCACACCCGAAACAGGAGCCCACATGGGGCTGGTGCCAAAGGCTTTTTTGATTATCCGGGTTGTTGTGACCGGGTCGTATTCCAACGAGCCATCCCCGCGGAACGGCGGATGGTGGGCAACCAGAACCGATGTGCCGGCCAGAACTTCTGCAGTCTCAGCCACGCCGTGAAAGAAGGCCAGCGGGTGGTGAAAAAAGACGACATCAGCGGCCACAGCGGTGCCCGGTGCGAGAACGTCAAACCCGCTCAGGCCGGCCAGATCCGCAACAGCGGCATTGGGTATATCCTCAGCACCGGCAAAGAAGCCTGAAGTCACAGGCAGAAGGCCCACCGTTGCACCTGCCGCATGGAACGCCCGGGCATCTGCCAGCATCGCGGCAGCTGTCCCGCCCGAGAACCTGGGATCGTAAACAAGCACGATATCTGACCGGAAAGCACTCATCCGTAAAACCCGGGCCCGATTGCAGAAAGATCGCGATTGAGAAGATCCGGTAATCCGGCCGCCGGCCCGCAGCTTGCGGGGGATCTGGATTTCGGAAACTGGGCAGGCGGGAAGTTTGACGGCATGCTGTGATGTTGCCTCTCTCTACTATCTGAAAGCCATCACTCAGATGGCTTTAACACTCATACCCGCTCAAACAGGCAGCACTTGGGCCGCCTGCAGCAGTTTCGTTGTTTCTGCCGGGGTCTCGACAAATGTGTTCCTCGATAAGGAAAGCAGCTGCGTCCGCAGCTTTTGCAACGGCGACCGGTCCTTGAGCAGCTTGGCAATTTCCGCCTCCAAGGCCGTTTCCACCGGCGGGGCAAGAAGGATTCCGCTGCCGTGCTCGTGAAGCCAGCGTGCAGTCTCGGTTCCTGCTGGAGCAAGCGACGGCGTCGCAAAATAGCCGCCTTCATAAATTCTGTTGGGGAGAAGCCAGAGAGAATTACCGCCGTCTTCGTACCAGTCGCCAGCCCAGGCCAGGTCAACTCCGGCATACATTTCTGAAAGATCCCCGGGCGCGGAATAGGCTCCGCCAAAAGAGATGTTTTTATACGGGCTGATTTCTGCTTCTAAGTTGCTGAGCACTCCGGGGGCCGGATAGCCGCGCAAATTGACAGTGACACGGTCCGGGAAGCGGCGCGCCAATCCGATCAGCAGATCAAGAGAACGCCGGCAGCGCAGGTTTCCAAACCACCCGATCCTCAACGGCCTGCCTGGGCCGTCTTCAATTTCTTCGGCCTCCGGGCGGGCGGGAAAATCATCTCCCTCAATCATGAGATTTTCGAGCAGAAAGGCCTGGTACGCGCCTGGATAGTATTTCGCAAAATGCTCGGTCTCGAACCGCGGCGACGAAATCACAACAAGGGCGCACTGTTTCAGGAGGTTTTTTTCAAACTGCCTGAGTATGCGTGCAACCGGCTTATGGCCCGTCAATCTGTGGTGAACATCCAGGCATTCATAAATCAGGGGCACATCCAGTCCCAGTTTTTTGCGGGCACGTGCCGCTGTCGCCAGCATGTCCAGGTTCCGGGCATAAATGGCATCGCATGTTTCCAGCAAGGCACGTTCGCGCACCGCAATGCCGGCGCCCTGAACAATCGAAACAAGCCTTTGGCCATAAGCGTTGTCCCGGGTTTCCCCTAAATCGACAACCGGCCAATCGGCGGCTTGTTTCGGCCCCCGGTGCGGCATGAACCCAACAACAGCATGCCCGGCGGCGAGAAACGCTCTGGCACGCCGGCGGACGGCTGGCTCATTGGAGTTATGTCCGAAAAATGCGATGGTTGACATGAAATACCCCGGTCTAAAGTGTTTCTTTTGCCATCGTATGCCTGTTTGCCTTTTGCCTGGCTTTCATCAGCCGGGACAAGAACCCCAGCCCCCACGCCAGGTGCATCGTTGCAAGAGCAAGGGTGCCCGACAGGCCGCAAACGGACCGGTGTATCCAGGCGGCCCGCAAGCCGCTGCACAAAATGGCAATACCATATATGAACAGCCACACCAAAGGCAGCCGGGTCACTGGCAATGCAAGTAAACTCAGCAGAACAAGCACTGTGTGCACTGCGGGTATGAGCTGTCTGACACCCGGCCGGATCCTGTGTTTCAGGCAGGTCTGTGCCCGCCCGGCTCCATAGTTCCAGTACTGCTTCCAAAGGCGCCCGGCCGATTGCCTTGGAAAATACCCTATACGCATATCAGCATTGAGCCAGATTCTGCCGCCCTGGCGGATCAGCCGCAGATCGTATTCAGCATCTTCGTTGGCCTTGAAATCCGTATCGTAACCGTTCAGCAGCCGGAAACTGGACAGCTGAAAGGCGGCATGGTGGCCGTGATTGCAGTAGCCGGAAACCACACCGCCGCGATGCGGAGATCCGCCCGCGCCCAGCCAGCTGTCTGCAACCCAGACAAGGCCACGCTGAAAGCAGCCGCCGCTGCTGGCTGTTGCGTCCATTGGCACAACAACTGAATCCACCTTTTTCTCGGTAAGGCACCGTGTCAGACCGCTGACATACCCGGGTGGATAAGCAGCATGCGCGTCGCATCTGATTGCAATGCCGAACCGGTCGAACTCCGGCTGCAACAGCAAATTCATGGCTGCGGCCTGTGTCCGCCCGGGATTATGGACCAACCGCAAATTGGGATAGCGGCCCATCATTCTGGCGACAATTTCACATGTTTCATCCTGGCTCCCGCCATCGGCAACAACAACCGGGCAGCGCGACGCCACCGGGTCGCCGCCGATGATCTCACGCAGGATTTTTTCAATCTGATCCGCTTCGTTCAAAGTCGGGATCAGAACGACAATCCGCGCCGGGTCAATGCCGTGTGATGCTGCTGTCACCAATTGTATGCCTCGGTTTCCAAATAGTTTGTTTCAGACAGCGCCGCATTCTGGAGGGCCGGGCGGGGCCGGAACCCTGCCCGGGCGCAAAAAACTGCAATGCGAAGAAACTGCATGTAGTTCCGCCTGTTCAATGCGTCGCGCGCGCGCCAAACAGATCCCCGCCCCAACGCCTTCAAAATGGCCCTGCCAGCTGGACTCTCGCGCGCCAGAGCCAGCAACTGGTTCTGCACCGGAGGGCAATAGGCCATGGCGCTGCCATGTTTGCCGGCCATGGAGCGGATCACGATCCCAACCTCTGTTTCGGACAAGCCCTCGGAAGGCGCTATTTTTGCCGCGGCTTTGAAATCTTCAATTGCAAAGCCCCAGTCGCAGCGGCGTGCATAGACGCAGCCCCGTTGCAAGTACCCTGCGCGAAGCGCCAGATCTTTTGCACTGGCCTTGAAGAGAGCGGCATAAAACGAAACCGGCAGCCGGTCGCGCAGATCGGAAAAGATCTTCCTGTCGCTGTCGAGCCAAACCGCATCCGACTGATCAGCAGCATGCCGC
>NZ_LUKH01000095.1:0-6683 GCF_001593695.1 Leisingera sp. F5
GCCGGAAGTCAGGCTGCGCAGGGTCTCACCAGTCTCTGCTGCGATCCTGCCCACCCGGGTTTTCAAATTGGCATGAAAAGTATCCCGGTGCAGTGCTTCCATCCGCAAATGAAACAGCGATGACCGGCTGCGCGGTGCGATCTGCATCTGCTCCACCTGCTCTGCCGCTCCGGCCCAGATCCGCAATGCGCGGGCTTGCAGCTTTTCCGCCTCCGCCAACGCCCCGGCACGAAACTGCAGCCTTGCCAGATTGGCCGGTGTTGCTGCCCGGCGCAGATCCGTCGCCGGAAAAACAACCCGCGCCAGCAGGTCCGCCAGCCGGAACAACCGCATCGCATTGCGCGGACGGTCACGTCCAGCCGCAGCCAGCGCCCGTTCCATCAACCGCTCCCAAGCCAGATCAGCGCGGGACCAGCCGGCCTCGCGCGCGACCCGCATTTCCGCATCGGCCTTAAAGCCCCAGATACGCGGCGCGGACGTGTTCGTTTCCGTGAAGCTCATCTGCAGGACCCTCCATTGCTGCATTTCCAGTTTCCAAAACATAAGCGTAATCGGCCAGTTCCAGTGCCAGCTCGGCATTTTGCTCGACCAGCACCACCGACAGCCCGTTGGCGTTGATCTCCTCGACGATCCGGGCGATTTCCTCGACGATCACCGGCGCCAGCCCCATCGATGGCTCATCCATCAGCAACAGCCGCGGTTTGGACATCAGCGCCCGTCCTATCGCTAGCATCTGCTGCTCGCCGCCCGACATCGTCTTGGCCATCTGGGTGCGCCGCTCGCGCAGGCGCGGGAAGCGGGTGAAGACATCCTCCAGATCGTCTTCGATGGCGTCTTTATTTCTCCGCAGAAACGCTCCGGTGCGCAGGTTCTCCTCCACCGTCATGTCGGGGAAGATCCGCCGCCCTTCGGGCACATGGGCGATGCCATTGGCCACCACCTTATGCGCTGGCAGATGGTCAATCCGCTTGCCCTCGAATGTGATCTCACCCTCAGTGATTGGCAGCATCCCCGACATCGCCCGCAACGTGGTGGTCTTGCCCGCCCCGTTGCCGCCGATGATGGTGACGATCTTGCCCTCAGGCACCGCGACCGAGATGTTCCGGATCGCGTTGATCTTGCCGTAGTTGACGGCGATGTTCTTCATCTCAAGCAACATGGCGCGCGCCTCCAAGATAGGCCTCGATCACCGCCGGATGATTGCGGATCTCCTGCGGTCCGCCTTCGGCCAGGAACTTACCAAAACTCATGCAGGTGATGGTGTCGCACAGTCCCATGATCGCCTGCATGTCATGCTCGACAATCAGGATGGTGATCCCGTCCGCCTTCAGCCGCTCCATCAGATCCATCATCTGCCGGGTCTCTTCCGGGTTCATGCCGGTAAAGGGCTCGTCCAGCAGGATCACATCCGGGTGGCTGGCATAGGCCACCGCCATGCCCAGCGCCCGCTGGTGGCCGTGGCTCAGATCGCCTGCCCGTTCCTGCATCACATGGTCCAGGCCAAAGAACTCCAGCGCTTCCTTGGCCCGCGCCTCAGCCCCGCTGCGGTCCTCGCTGTCCCAGCCGATGATCGCGGCAAAGATATTGGGGCGGAACGGCATATGGGTGCCAACCAGCGCGTTCTCCAGCACGGTCAGCTCGGCAAACAGTGTCGAGTGCTGGAACGTCCGCACCACCCCGCGCCGGGCCACCTCATGCATCTGCAGGCCGGAGATATCCTCACCGCGCAGCAGCACCTGCCCCTCGGTGGGCTTGTAGAAGCCCGAGATCATGTTGAAGGTCGTAGTCTTGCCCGCCCCGTTAGGGCCGATCAAACCGTGAATGGACCCATGCGCCACCTTGAAAGACAGGCTGTCCACCGCCGTCAGGCCGCCAAACTGCATGGTCAGGTCTTTGACTTCAAGAAAATCGGTCATTCTGCCGGCCTCCGTTCCGGCGCACCCTCAGCAGCGCGTCTTTTGGTGAATTTCTGCACGATGCTTTCCAGCCCGTTGGGCAGGAACAGGATCGACAGGATCATGATGGCGCCATAGATCAGCGGCCGCATCTGCTCGAGACCCAGCTCACGCAGCACAATCTCGTTGATGACGGTGAGAACCACACAGCCCAGGATCGGGCCGTAAAAGGTAGCGGTGCCGCCAACGATCGCCCAGGTCAGCACATAAACCATCAGGTCGATATCAAAGGCGTTGGGGTTAATGGTGCCAATGTAATGCGCGAGCAAAGCGCCGGAAATCCCGGCAAAGCCCGAGGCAATGGCAAAGGCAAGCGTACGGTAAGCCCGCACATTCACGCCAGAGGCCTGCGCCAGCTTGTCCTGCCAATGCACCGCATGGAAGGTCAGGCCAACCGGAGATTTCTCGATACGCCACAGGATCCACAGGCACACAGCGACAATGATCCCTGCAAAATAGTAGTAGGACGTCGGCTCGAAGAAATCGAACTGGTAGAATCCGACCGAGAAATCCGGCATCGGGTCGATCCCCTTGATCCCCTTGGCGCCGCCAAACGGGTCACGGAACCGCTTCCACAGCAGGCGGATGATCTCGCCGGCGGCAAAAGAGCCGATCAGGAAATAGAACCCTTTCATCCGGAACAGCGGGAAAGACAGCAGTACCGCAATCAGCGCCGCAATCACCCCGCCCAGCAGCATCGAAATAGGAACATAGACTCCAAGTTTTTTGGTCAGCAGGGCCGAGGAATAGGCCCCCACCCCCATGATCACCACATGGCCCAGCGACCATTCGCCGGTCAGAGTCAGCAACCGGTAGCTGGCCACCAGCAGCACGTTGATGGTCAGGAACACCAGGATTTCCTGCTGCGAAAAGCTAAGGCCATGCGGCAGGGCAATCAGCGCGGCCAGCGCCGCGATCCATATCAGGAACTTAGGCACGGTCCGCACTCCCAAACAATCCGGTGGGCTTCACGATCAGCACAACCAGCATCAGCGACAGACCAACGATGTCAGCCAGCACACCATCATAGAAGGTGGTCACAAACGTATGCACCAGCGCATAAGCGACCGAGGCGACAATGGCGCCTTCCAGCGAGCCGACCCCGCCGACGATGATGACGATAAAGGCAGTAACGATCACCGAATGGCCCATATGCGGGTTGACCGAAACCAGCGGCGCGGTCAGCGCGCCTGCAATCCCGGCCAGGCCCGCCCCGATGAACATGGCAATCCGCGCGGTCATGGTGATTGAAATCCCCTGCAGCGCCGCGGCTTCAGGATCCTGGGCTGATGCGCGCAGTGCCCAGCCGAACTTGGTCCGCTTCAAAAAGTACCAAAGCGCCGACAGCAGCACGATTGCGGCAATGATCACATAGAGCCGCGCCACCGGCAGCCGCACCTTGTCACTGAACACAATGACCTCTTGGGTTACCGGCGGAATATGCACCATCCGCACGCCGAACCCCATCACCGCCAGCGCCTGCAG
Organism: Leisingera sp. F5; assembly: GCF_001593695.1. NCBI lineage: Bacteria > Pseudomonadati > Pseudomonadota > Alphaproteobacteria > Rhodobacterales > Roseobacteraceae > Leisingera > Leisingera sp. F5. The sequence goes on from NZ_LUKH01000095.1 coordinate 3,441, forward strand.
GATCATCAGAAACCCGATTGAGGCGACCAGCCCGCCCAAGGGATTGTCCTTCAACGGCCGGAACAGCGCCTTTTCCATCAACAGGCCCAGACAGCCCACAAACAACAGGCCTATGGCAACTGCGATAAAGAACGGCACGTGCAGCTCTGCATAGAGCGCCACAATCGCATAAGCGCCCGCCATGAACAGTTCGCCATGGGCAAAATTGATCACCCCCATGACGCCAAAAATCAGCACAAGCCCCACCGCAACAAGGGAAATATAGCTCGCAGCATACACGGCGTTCAGGCCGGTCTGCGCCAGAAGGTCCAGCATTGGATTGTCTCTTTAATCAGTCGGTCTGCGGCGCGAGGATCTGCCTCCCGCCGCGGGATTGCCTGCCTGAAAGATCAGCTGCGCTGATCCCACATCTGGTCATAGGCCTGCATATGCTTGATCAGCAGATCGCCATGTTTTGCGTACCAGTCCGGGATCGAACGGAATTCCTTGATCCGGGCCTTGCCGCTCTCAATCGCCACCACAGGCCAGTCGCCAACCAGCGCGTTGTCGATGCCGAACAGCTCGGTGCCCCACCACTCCGCGTCGCCAAAGGCATGCTTGCCCTTGCCCTCTTTCATCGCAGCCGCCACCGCATCCGGGCTGGCCGATCCAGCCTTCTCCGCTGCTGCCTTCCACAGATCCATGATCGAGGCATACTCCCAGCTCACAGCCCCCCATTGGCCCGGGTGGCGGGTGTTGAACTCCTCATAGAACCCATTCGGATCGGTAAAGTTTATGTTGTCGCCATTCAGCGCCGGATCATCGAAGTCCGGGAACTGGAAGACAAACCCTTCCATGAACTCTTCCGAGGTCTTGGCGATCATCTGGTCATAGAAATCCGCAGTGCAGGAAATGATCTGCCCCTTGAACCCTTGCTGGAACAGCTGCTCGGCAATCGGATGCACGTAATCACTGTAGCAGGTATCCAGGCAGACAATATCCGGGTTCTTGCTGATCAGACGGGTGACAACCGGCGCAAAATCGGTGGTGGCAGGGTCAAACAGCAGCGGTTCATCCAGCATTTCAATGCCCGCGGCCTCAAACGCCGCCAGATAGGTCGCAACCGAGGGCAGGCCAAGCGCATCATCCTGCGCGCACATCACCGCGGTTTTCAGGTCCGGCTTGTTCTCGGCCAGCCACTCCACCCCGGTCACATTGTAAATCGGGTGCACCTCAGCCGGTGCAATCAGCGTGTTGGAATCGGGTGACAAATCCGATGGCAGCAGGGTCGAGAACAGCATCCCGGTCTTGTCCGCCACCGGCTGCACACCGGGCCAGGTGTCGCCGCCCAGCATCATGATAAAGCTGACACCATCTTCGCGGATCAGCTTGGTGGCCCCGGTGCGCGCCTTGGCCGGGTCGTATTCGTTGTCATAAGACACAAACTCGACGTTATAGCTGCCATCGCCCAGCTTGATGCCGCCCGCGGCATTCACCCGCTCAGCCCAAATCTGGCAACCGTCCAGCCCGGGCTTGCCCCAGGCCGCCACCGCGCCGGTTAATGGCGCCAGAAAGCCGATCCTGATGGTATTGCCCGCCGCCAGTGACGCGGCCGGCAGCCCGGCACTCATCGCGGTGACCGCTGTCGACTTGAGGAACGTCCTCCGGGTCAGCCCCGATTTCACGATCTTGGAAATCATCTTCTTCTCCCATGTTGGACCCGCCTGTTTTGCGGCGGTGTGTTCTGCAGGATGCGGACTCTGCCTTTCGCGCCCCTTGGTTTCTACTCAACACAACTGAACCAATTAGGGCAAATTGGCCCCATCCTGAACCAAGGCTAGCAGCGAGATGGTTCACCGCAAAGAAATTTTCTTTCATTCAGCGAACCAAAAAGGCACCAATACAGGACCATTCATCAAGAAATGCGGCAAAACCAACCCGCAAAACGGCATAAAAACATGATCTTGCGGCGCATATTATCCAAACACCCCCGCAACCAATTTAAGAACCAATTTTTTCAACTTTCTTGCCGCCGGGAAGAAGAATCGTTAGCCTTGAGACCAATCCCAGCTGTGTCAGACGGTTGCATTGAGGCCGCCAAAACGGGTAACTGCACATCTGTCACAGCGATCAGGCGCAGGGGATTCCCCCGCCCATCCGGCCCGGAAAAACAGACCATGAGCTCAGCGGAAGACACCACCTCGCAAATCCTGACCACCCATTCGGTTGGCGCCACGGTGCAAGTCGTGATCGACACTCTGTTTGCACGTATCAAGGCGGGCACCTACCCGGTGGACACCCGGCTGCCGTCAGAACGCACCCTGGCCTCAGAACTGGGCGTTGCCCGCAATACTGTGCGCGAAGCACTGGACGTTCTGGCCAGCCAGGACGTGATCCATCGCCGCCCCGGATCCGGCAGCTTTGTCAAATTCCGCTCTGATCCCAAACCCGAAACCACTTATTCGTCACTGGCCAAAGAAGTTTCGCCGCTGGACCACTTGGTGGTGCGCGGCATTCTGGAACCGGAACTGGTGCGCCTTGCAGTGATCAACATGACCCCGCGGCAGATCGAGGAGCTGGACCAGATCCTCTCGCGCGTCGAGGCCGTGCGCACTGATCCGGGGGAATTCATCGAGGCTGAGGAAGATCTCTACCGCAAGATCGCCGAGGGTACCGGCAACCCGCTGCTGCACTCCTGCTACGAGCTGACAATCGAGGCCTGCCGCCTGTCCTACCGAACTGCGCTGCGCCGCCGCCATCTGACGCCGCAACGGATGCAGGAATACCAGAAACGCTACAATACGCTGTTCAACGCCATCGCCTCACGCGATGTGGAATCCGCGGTTGAATTCATCAAGCTGCACCTGATCGACGAGCAGAAGCTGCTGCTGCAGGAAGTCTAAGCCCGGCCGGTCTTCCGCCCGCTCAGCCCTTCACTGCGCGTGAGCTGACCTCGCTGCCCGGCGCACCGCTTTCCAGCCGCTGGTGCCACAGCTGCCCCAATGCCGCCATTTCGGATTTCAGCAAGGCGGAATGCTGCGCCAGCCAGTCGGGGATCGACTTAAACCCGGCAATCCGCGCCTTGCCTTCCTGAATGGTCACGACAGGCCAATCGCCAACCAAGGCATTGGAAATACCGAAAATATCCTCGCCCCACCATTCCGCATGGCCAAACGCGTGGGTGACATGCCCCAGCTGTTTCATCGCTGCCAGCACCGATGGAGGTTCGACGGAACCAGCCTTCTCCACCGCGCTGTGCCAGAT
>NZ_LUKH01000096.1:0-6637 GCF_001593695.1 Leisingera sp. F5
GTCTGCAGATGATCCAGCGCGCGGTGTCCCTGGGCGATGCCGAGACCCTGATCCAGCACCCTGCTTCGATGACCCATTCGACCTATACGCCGGAAGAGCGCGCCGAACATGGCATCAGCGACGGGCTGATCCGGCTGTCCATCGGGCTGGAGGAGGTCGAGGACATCCTGGCGGATCTGGAACAGGCCCTGCCCGCCCCGTTGCAGCACGCCGCCGAATAAGGAGACCGCCATGCGCCCGGATCTGACCCATCTGAAGACCGTCGAACAGCGGCTGTTGTGGCTGTCGCATTGGATGATTCACAACGCCAACCACATCCGTTCCAATCCGGACGGGATCAAGGTGGGCGGGCATCAGGCCTCCTCCGCCTCGATGGTGTCGATCATGACGGCGTTGTATTTCTCGGCGTTGAAACCGCAAGACCGGGTGGCGGTGAAACCGCATGCCTCGCCCGTCTTCCATGCGATGCAGTATCTGATGGGCAATCAGACCCGCGAAAAGATGGAGAATTTCCGCGGCTTCGGCGGCGTGCAAAGCTATCCCAGCCGCACCAAGGACATTGACGATGTGGATTTCTCCACCGGGTCTGTGGGGCTGGGTGTCGGCATCACCGCGCTGGCCTCGATGGTGCAGGATTTCATCGCCGCCAAGGACTGGGGCGCGGAAACCCGTATGGGGCGCATGGTGGCCCTGGTCGGTGATGCCGAGCTGGATGAGGGCAACATCTACGAGGTACTGCAGGAGGGCTGGAAGAACGGCCTGCGCAACACCTGGTGGATCATCGACTACAACCGCCAGTCGCTGGACGGGATTGTGCGCGAAGGTCTGTTCGAGCGGATCGGAAAGGTGTTCGACGCATTCGGCTGGGACGTGGTGAAGGTCAAATACGGCGCCCTGCAGCGTGCCGCGTTTGAAGAACCGGGCGGAGAAGCCCTGCGCGCCTGGATCGATGCCTGCCCGAACCAGGAATATTCGGCGCTGACCTATATGGGCGGTGCGGTCTGGCGCCAGCGGCTGCTGGATGACTTGGGCGATCAGGGCGCGGTCACAGCGCTGGTTGAACGGCGCAATGATGCGGAGCTGGCGGCGCTGATGGAGAACCTTGGCGGCAACTGTGTGGAGACCATGGCGGATGCGTTTGCTGCCATCGGCCACGACCGCCCGGTCTGTTTTCTGGCCTATACGGTTAAGGGCTGGGGCACGCCGATTGCCGGCCACAAGGATAACCACGGCGGGCTGATGACCAAGGCCCAGATGGCGGACTGGCAATCCCATATGGGGGTGCCCGAAGGCCAGGAATGGGATCCTTTTGCCACCGTTGCGGATGTACCGGCGCTGCAGGCCTTTCTGGGCCAAGTGCCATTTTTTGCCCAGGGCCCGCGCCGGTATGCCGAGGCGCCGCTGGCGGTGCCATCCGTGGCCTTGGACACATCCCGCGAAATCTCGACCCAGATGGCCTTTGGCAAGATCATGGACGCGCTGGCGCGCGGGGACAGCGAATTGGCGGCGCGGATCATGACCACCTCGCCGGATGTGACCGGCACCACTGGCTTGGGGCCTTGGGTGAACCGGCGCAAACTGTTTGCACGCGAGGTGCAGGCGGATGCCTTTATCGAACATCGCATTCCCTCCACCGCCAAATGGAACTTTGCCCCCGAGGGCCAGCATCTGGAGCTGGGCATTGCCGAGATGAACCTGTTCCTGCTGCTGGGTGCGGCGGGGCTGGCGCACAGCCTGTGGGGCAAGCGGGTGATCCCGGTCGGCACGGTCTATGATCCCTTTGTCTGCCGCGGTCTCGATGCGCTGAACTATGCCTGTTACCAGGACGCGCGGTTCATGATCGCGGGCACCCCATCCGGTGTGACCCTGGCGCCCGAGGGCGGCGCCCATCAATCCATCAGCACCCCGCTGATCGGGATGAGCCAGGACGGGCTGGCGGCCTTTGAACCCGCCTTTGCCGATGAGCTGGCGGTGATCATGGAATGGGCCTTTGGCTATTTGCAGCGGGATGGCAGCGGCGACCCGGATGAACGGACCTGGCTTAGGGATGAGACCGGCGGATCGGTCTATCTGCGCCTTTCCACAAAACCGCTGGAGCAGCCGGGCAAACGCGCCGATGAGGGTTTCCGCCAAGGCGCCATCGACGGTGCCTATTGGCTGCGCAAGCCCGGCCCAAATTGCTCGGTTGTGATCGCCTATCAGGGCGCGGTTGCGGATGAGGCGATTGCCGCCGCCGGCATGATCGGCAGCGTGCGGCGGGATATCGGCGTACTGGCCGTCACCTCGGCAGACCGTCTGAATGCTGGCTGGACCGCCGCCCAGCGGGAGCGCGCCCGCGGCAATCCGGCGGCGGTGTCGCATATCGAACAGCTGCTGCAGGATCTGCCTGCGCATTGCACCCTGGTCACCGTGATCGACGGTCATCCGGCGACACTCGCCTGGCTTGGCGCCGTGGCCGGGCACAAGACGGTCCCGCACGGGGTGGAGCATTTCGGCCAGACCGGGACAATCGGGGATTTGTCCCGCCATTTCCGGATCGACCGTCAGGCAATTGTCAATTCCATTGACGGTCTTACCGCGGGCCGCAAGGCGGCGCTGATGCCGGTCAGCCACGGCTGACGCCGGTCAAACAGACCGATACCGGGCGGGTTTTTGGCTAAACCCGTCCAACCGGCCCGCCGCCCTGCCTGCATCCGCCGCTAGCGGTGGTATTGCGCAAACGGCAGGCCGCCAATCCGGGTAATGGCCACGGGTGTCTGATACAGTGCCGTCAGGCTGGCGGCGCTGGCAGCCTCATCCACCGGGCCTTGAAAAGCGATCCGCCCGTCCTTCAGCGCCACCACGTGATCGGACCAGCTGATGGCATAGTTGAGGTCATGCACAACGATCACAATACCCTTGCCGCGCTCTTCGGCCAGGCGGCGCAGCTGCGACATCAGGTTGCGGGCGTGGTGCAGGTCCAGGTTGTTCAACGGCTCATCCAGCAGCAGCCAGTCGGTGTCCTGGGCATAGGCCATGGCGATAAAGGCCCGCTGGCGCTGCCCGCCCGACAGCTCATCCAGGAACCGCTGCTGCAGCGGGGCAAGGCCGAACAGCTCAATCGCGTCCCCGATAGCGGCGTGATCCGCTGCCGTCAGCCGCCCCTGGCTGTGGGGCCAGCGGCCAAAGCCGATCAGATCCTTGACCCGGACCCGGCTGGCCACGGTCAGGGTCTGGGCCACAACCGCCATCTTGCGGGCCAGCCGACCGGGGGCGATCCGGGCCGCGTCTTCACCGTCCAGGCTGATGCGGCCCCGGCTGGGGGCCAATTGCTGCGCGATCAGGTTCAACAAGGTTGACTTGCCTGCGCCATTGGGGCCGATCAGGGCAGTGATCCGGCCTGCGGGTATTTCTGCATCAATCCCGTCAAGGATGGGTTTCGCGCCAGGGCCATAGCTAAGGCCGGTTACTTTGATCACCGGATTTTTCCCTTTGCCAGCAAGAACATGAACAACAGGCCGCCGCAAAACTCGATAACAACGGCCAGGGTGGATTGCAGCATCAGGATGCGCTCGAACACGGTCTGGCCCGCCACCAGGATCAGCGCGGAAATCAGCGCCGCCGCCGGCAGCAGCAGCGCATGGCGGTGGGTCCGCATCAGGCTGTGCGCCAGGCTGGTTACCAGCAGCCCCAGAAAGGCAACCGGCCCCGCCAGCGCCGTCGACACAGAAACCAGTGCGGCAATGATGCAGAGCACCTTCAGCTGCAGCCGGTCATGACCCACGCCCAGGCTGCGTGCCGTGTCCCGGCCCAGGGCGGCCACATCCAGAACCGCGTGATTGCGCCAAACCCACCAAAAGGCCAGCATCATCAGCCCCAGGGCCATTACCATGGCCTCGCGGTCGAAACTGCCAAACTGCGCGAACATCCTGGCCTGCACGACTGAAAATTCGGACGGATCCATCAGCCGCTGGAGAAAGGCCGTAATGGTCCGGAACATCAGCCCCAGAACCACGCCGGTCAGCACCATCAGCTGAATGTCGTGGCGGGTGCGGTGCAGCACGCTGGTGAACAGGACCAGCGCCGCGCCCATCATGACGGCGGCGTCCAGCAGGAAGCCTGCCAGCGCCGGGATCTGGATGCTGCCGGCAATCCCCAAACCTGCAACCAGCCCGGTCTGCAGCAGCAGGAACAGCGCGTCGAACCCCATGAAGGCGGGTGTCAGAATGCGGTTGCGGCTGATCGTCTGCAACAGCACCGTTGCCACCCCGACGGCGGCCCCGACCGACAGCAGACCCGCCAGCTTGACCAGTCGCAGTTCCAGGATATAGGCCACCGGCCCGCGCAGGCCCCAGAACAGGAACAGCGCGGCCGCCGCTGCCAGCAGACAGCTCAGGCCCAGGATCCGCCGGTCAGCCATGCGCCCGCCGCCCCAGCAGCATATACAGAAACATTGCAGCGCCGAAGATGCCGAAAACAGTGCCGGCGGGGATCTCATACGGGTAACGCAGCAGCCGCCCCAGGATATCGCACAGCAGCAGCAGCCCCGCCCCAGTGCCGGCCACCACCGGCAGGCTGGCGCGCAGGTTGTCACCCATGATGCGTGAAACCAGATTGGGCACCACCAGCCCGATGAAGGGCAGCATCCCGACGGTCACGATCACCAGCGCCGACACCAGCGATACGGTAACAATACCGAACCCCAGCACCTGCCCGTAGCGCAGCCCAAGGTTCAGGCTGACATTCCGGCCCAGCCCCGCAATGGTGAACTGATCTGCAGCAAAATAGGACAGCACCGCCAGCCCGCCCGCCAGCCACAGCAACTCATACCGCCCCGCCAGCACGCCGGAAAACTCGCCGCTCATCCAAATGCCAAGATACTGCAGCAGGTCGGTCTGAATGGCGATGAAGGTTGCGCATGCCGTCAGCACCCCGCCGTAAACCAACCCGGCCAGCGGGATCAGCAATGGCCGCTCGGGCGGAACGCGGCGGGCCAGCAGGATGAACAGGGCGGTGCCCGCCAAGGCCGCAGCCGAGGCTGCCAGCATCTTGCCGAACAGGGACATCGAGGGCGTCAGCAGCGTCACCGCCAGCAGTCCCAGCATGGCGGCTTCATTGGTGCCGGTGGTGCCGGGCTCGACGAATTTATTGCGCACCAGCAGTTGCATGATGACACCCGCCACCGCCATCGACGCACCGGTCAGCAGCACCGCAGCGGTGCGGGGAATGCGGCTGACCGCCAGCAGTTGCACCGCTTGCGGATCACTCAGCACCGCCCCCGGGCTCAACCGGTTGACCCCCACAAACAGGCTGACCGCAGCGAGCAGACCCAACGCCAGCCCCATCAGAACCAGAGTATTCCGGCCCCCGGCGCCGCGGCTATCCAGGGCGGCAGGATCAGCCACCAGCTGCAAACCCCGCCAGAACCTCCTCTAGCGCCGCCGTCATTGACTGGATGCCGCCGCCCGCAATATAGACGTTGGCGGCATTCAGATAGACCACCTGCTGCCGGCGCCAGGCTGTGGTGCCCGCAACAAGCGCATTGTTCAGGGTGACCGCGGTTGCCTGATTGCCCTGGCCAATCGCTGCGGCACGGTCGATGACAATCAGCCAGTCCGGGTTGGCCGCGGCGATGAACTCAAAGGAAACAGCCTCGCCGTGGGTCTGTGCTGCGACGCTTTCCACCGCCTCCGGCAGGTCCAGCGCGGTGTGCAGCCAGCCGAACCGCGACCCGGCACCATAGACGGACACTTTGGGGCCGTTGGTCATCAGGATCATTGCATTGCCGCGGCCACCAACGGCGGCGCGGGTGTGCTCCAGTTTGGCGGTGAAGGCCGCTTCCAGATCCGCCGCCCGCGCCTCCTGCCCGGTCAGGCGGCCATAGCTGCGCAGCCGCGCCAGCGATTGGGCAACGTGGTCTTCGCCCCATATTGTCATGTCGATGGCCGGTGCGATCCCGGCCAGCGCCTCAACCTGCACCGAGGACCGCCCGCCCGCCACGATCAGATCAGGCGCCAGCATGGCAATGGCTTCAAAATCCGGTTCAAACAGGGTGCCCACCGGCACGGCCCTGTCCTGCAGATCCTGCAGGTAGCTGACATACAGTTTGGACGGGACACCGGCGATTGGCACCTGCAGGGCCTCTAATGTGTCCGCCGCCGCAACATCCAGAACGACGATTTTTTGCGGGATTCCAGTCAGTTCGACCGCGCCGCGCGCGGTGTCAACGGCAATGCTTTGCGCCTGCGCTGCACCGGCAAGGGCAACAGCAATTGATGCAGCCAGCTGCAAAATCTTCCGATGGGCCATTTTCTATCCTGTTAAGATGGAATTTGGCTGGCGGGGTTGGCTTGCTCAAAATCGAGAGCGGCTTAGCCGCCTGCGCTGAAGAAGTCCAGCCACGCTGCTGCAGCGCCATCCGCAGGTTGCGGGCCGCGCATAAATGCAACATCAGCATAATAACGGAAAGTCGCCAGGACTGGGGCTTGCAGCCGCTGGAATTGCTCCCTATGAGGCCCCAGCCTTTGCAAGGCCAGCCAGGATTTGACCCAAGCTAACAGCTCTTAGAACACGGGTTTATCATGGCACGAACTTCCAACATCCGCCTGTCAGGGCTGCTGTGCAGCACCGCTCTGACTCTCATCTCTGCGCCCGCCGC
>NZ_LUKH01000097.1:0-6630 GCF_001593695.1 Leisingera sp. F5
CCGCAGCAGGCTTTCAACGAACCCGGTTCGTCTGCCGAAGCGGCATCCCGAACAACACCTTCAAGGTCAGACAGGCCTGGATCGCCGCATCGCTGAATTGCGGGTGCCGGCCGCGTTTGCCAGCCGGCCGAGGTGTCCAGATCATCTCAGGATCAAACCAGATCGACAGCGATCCACGCTGCCTCAAGCTGTCATTGCAAGACGGCCAGTTCGTGGTCTTATACTTCGTAGGGGCCCGGCTGCTCATGCGCTCCAGCTATCACGCTGGATTCACAACATGAATCCCCTCAGTTCATTTGTGCAACAAAGCCATTCGGCGCCTGAAAGCCCTTTCCGACCGATGCTGGATTTCCGTGAACGTCCGATAAGTCTGCTGAGGAAACGCTGATTTCGCCTTAGTTTTCAATCGTATTTACCTTGTAAACAATAGACATACTCTCCAGTCTCGGGGAGAACTCAAATCCCAAGTACCATTTTATAAAGCTCCGTTGGATCAAGCAGTCCTTTGTGTGCCGACCAGTCCGCTTGCAACCAGTAGGCTTGCGACGGATTTTGCTTCGCGCGCAGCCGATTCCGAATGTGACATAGCCGCAATGACAATCGCCCCTTCTTTCAACAGCAGGAATTGCCGGGCTAGGGCATGCGGGTTCTCTGCCCCGGCATGCGTTGCCAGATTCTCGAAATGGTCCACAAGCATGCGTTTGTGCGCATAGGCCTGCGCGTTGATAGCATCGTCCGGATTTTGAAATTCGGCACTTGCCTTGATGAACATACAGCCCTTGAAACCGTCTTCTAAAAACCACTCCTCAAGCGCATCGAACATTGCCAGCAACTGCCCTTGCGGCGTGTCTGCCAGTTCTTCCATCCTCCGGCATAACCAATTCCGGAATTCCTCGTCCCGCAAGCGGAGTACCGCGAGTATCAACTCGTCCTTGGTGCGAAAGTGTTTGTATATAGAGGTTTTCGACACCCCTGTCTCTTTGGCGACAAGATCCATGCCCGTCGCATGAAACCCGTTTCGGTAAAACAGCAAGAGCGCTTTTCGAATCAGTTCTGCCCGTTTGCTTTGGCTCATATCGGCCCTTCACATTGACTGATCGGTCAATATAATCGAGCGGCGCACCAGTCAAGAAAACATCTGATATTATGATGTTATTTGGAGCAAATTCGGCGTGACCAGGGGCCGTGACGGTGTGGATCGTGAATTTTTACTTGATCACGTTAACCGATCGGTTCACCCTGGTTGCGCATTTGCCGATCTGTTTAGCCGTGGATTTCCGAGGCGAGGGCATCCATCGCGCCCCGCTCGAAATTCTTGGAACAACTCGGACAATCTGACCATTGGATAACCAACATGGCCTATGCCCGGCTCAGCCCGGGCGGGGGCTGTCCAAAAGAGGAACCGCACGATGACCACGGCGGATATGACAGACGTACGCCAGGCCGCCGCTTTTTCCGAAGGTGGCGCCGGTGGAAACCCCGCAGGCGCCCTTATTGGGGACAGCCTGCCCAGCGACGCAAAGTTGCAGGCCATCGCAGGCGCTGCCGGATATTCCGATACCGCTCTTGCAGCCCCCGAGGGAGTTCACTGGCGCGTTCGTTACTTGACCCCTGATTGCGAAGTAGATTTTTGCGGTCACGCTACCATCACTGTTGGTGCGGTAATGACGGAGCTGAACGGTCCGGGCATCTATCCCCTTCAGATCAACGCAGGCGGTATCTGCGTTGCCGGGCGGTTGGATGACGCCAGGCAGTCACAGATCGAACTGTCATCGCCACCGGCGCACATCGGTCCTGTTGATGCCGCACCGCTTGAAAAGGCCCTTGCGCTCTTTGGTCTTCGCGGGGATGATCTCGACCCTCAGATACCCCCGGAAACTGCAAATGCAGGCAATGATCACCTTGTACTGGCCTTGCGTCATCGCGTGCGGCTGGCGGCCATAGTGTATGATCTGGAAGCCGGTCGGCTTCTTATGGAGCAACATGGGTTGACCATCATCAATCTGATCTGGGCTGAGGACCGGCGCCAAATCCATTCCCGAAACTCCTTTTCCATTAGCGGCGTGCCCGAAGACCCCGCCATCGAAGCCGCCGCAGCGTTCGCCGGATATTTGCGCGATCTTGGCTGGTCCTACACCGCCAGCATCGAGGTTACGCAAGGCGCCGACATGGGCATGTCCTCCAAACCAAGAGACACCATTCCGGACGAAGCCGACGCGCCGGTGCTGGTGTCGGGGACAACCCGTACAATCGAATAAGGACGCAGGGAAAAACACACGTGCAAAATGGCATGGGGAAATCGAAATGGCATCAGTGGCATCTATCTTTGCAACCACGTTAACCCGTGCGGCCGGGCTTGATCTTAATGAGGGCGGGGAGGTTTTGGGAAATGGAGAGACCCTGTACTGCCTGAACAGCCCTACGGCAGACAAAATCCCCGAAAGCGCCTATTTCGGGTTGATCGACTGGCTTCGGATACGAACGAAGGACGATCCCGAACTTGTATTCAGCTATGCACGCGAAATCCGAGGCAACGATCTTGGCGCTTTGGGTCTGGCTATAAAATCCGCACCGACTCTGAGGGAAAGTCTGCTGCGCCTTGAGCGCTATTTCCGGTTACTCACAGACACCGCCGTTTACAGCCTGAAAGAAGACACTGATCCAGTGCTGTTTGCCCTAGAGGCCCGCACACCGGATCGCCCGGCACTCCAACTTCGAGATGAATGTGCGCTTGCCGCCATTGCAGATAACATCAAAGCCTTTGGCAGCAACGATATCGAATTCGACCACGTTTCATTCAGACATGACTGCCGCGGAGATCCTGCGCTCTTCGAAGCCTTTTTCGGATGCAAGGTCCACTTTGGTGCAAGCGACAACGCGATTGCTATTACTCCGGACCTCCTCAATCAACCAAACAAATTGGGGGATCAGGGCATCTCTGACTTCCTCACCCAACACCTTGATACAGAGATCCGGCAGCTGCCCGATCCGTCCTCCCTGAAAGATGAGGTCCTGGATCATCTCGCTTCGCGCCTTAGCGAAGGGGTGCCGCAAGCTTCTGACGTGGCGATGCGTATGGGCATGAGTGAGCGCACCTTTTATCGTCGACTAGCGGATGAAAACCTGTCCTACAGGGATGTCTTACGGGATGCGCAACTGTCACTGGCGCAGGAACTGTTGGCAGACAGCAACTGCTCTATAGCAGAGGTCGCTTTTCTGACCGGGTTTTCCGAACAAAGCACATTCAGCAGGGCGTTCAAACGCTGGGTGGGCGAGGCTCCCGCGCAATTCCGTCAGCTTTCACTGTGACGTGCCAAGCACCAACCGTGATTGGCAGACAATGCCAATACCTTGGCAGAACCGGCCAATACCCAGAGCCCCCTGGCACCTAAATTGGTTTCATCAGCCACCTGAGGGATGCCAGCACTCAAGCGTCAGAACAGTCCCTGACGACGCCACGGCAGACCTCCAACCGGAGAAGCAGGAATGAGACGTCCCGTAACAACTGTCCGCCTCAACTGGCATTCATTGCCATACGTGGTTTGTTTCCCTTGCCATCGCGAACTCAGCCGTTCCCGGGCCATTCCTGCTTCGCCCCATTCACCAACCCGCAATGCCTGGAAGCCGTACAAGGGTCTGCCAAACGAAAGGGCCCTCGCAGTGGTGCTGATCTGTGGCGTCTGGTCGGCTCTCGCGACCATTGCTGAAATCATCAGGCTTGCTGAGGCAACTGCGACGGCATTCTGCCCCTTGTCGTACGCAGCACCATCTGCTCCCGCCCCATCAATACTCACCAAAAGGACAACGAAATGACCCGCCCGCCATTGCCGCCATTCACCCATGACACCGCCATCGAAAAAGTCCGCATGGCCGAAGATGGCTGGAATTCCAAAGACCCCGAAAAGGTTGCACTTGCCTATACGGCCGACAGTGTCTGGCGAAACCGCGCCACATTCATCACCGGGCGTTCCGCCATCATAAAATTCCTGACCGACAAATGGACCCGCGAACTGGATTACCGCCTGATCAAGGAACTCTGGGCCTTTACCGGCAATCGCATCGCGGTGCGGTTTGCCTATGAATGGCGCAACGACAGCGGCCAGTGGTTTCGATCCTACGGAAACGAAAACTGGGGATTCGCCGAGGACGGGCTGATGAAGTGGAGGATCGCTTCGATCAATGACCTGCCTATCGATGAAGCGCAGCGTCTGTTCCACTGGACAGATGCGACGCGCCCCCTGGGACACCAAGGTCTGACTGAATTGGGTCTCTAGACAACCTGAAGATTTGTCGCGGCTGCCGCTCTTTCCTGCGCCGATCCTGCAAGCAAGAGAACATTCAACACCAGCGACGCAGCCTCATCGGCTGCGAATAGGGAAGCTTTGTCCGAATGCCTGCGTCCTCAATGCAGAGCCACGATGCCCTGCTCCAACTTTAGCCAAGGAGACTACTCATGAATTCCGATCGCGAACATGACCACAATTGCGGGTGCGGACACACGCGCGAAAGCGTCGATCTTGCACGCCGCCGCGTGCTGGCGGGTGTTGCCGCAGCCAGCGCAGCGGGCGCTGCATCCATCATAGGCAACGCAGCGGGTGCTGCAACCGATGCGGCAAAGGCAGCATATGCGGATCCTGAAAACCCCGGTTTGCCACAGATTGACATGACCATCGAACCCGGGCGCACTGCCCTTGTAGTCACCGACCCGCAGATCGATTTTCTGTCGGAGGACGGTGTGACATGGGGTGTTGTGGGCGAAAGCGTCACGGAACAGGGGACCGTCGACAACATCGAACGCCTCTTCATTGCGGCCAAGGCGGCGGGCATGCCGGTCTTTATCTCTCCCCACTACTACTACCCCCATGACCACAAGTGGAACTTCGAGGGCACGCTGGAAGCGACGATGCACAAAATTGGCATGTTTGACCGCCCCGGACCGCTGAACCTCGACAACTTCGAAGGGTCGGGCGCCGATTGGATGCCGCAGTACAAGAAATACATCGAAGACGGCGAGACCATCGTGTGCTCCCCCCACAAGGTCTACAGCCCGGCGCAAAACGACCTGAATCTGCAGTTGCGCAAACGCGGGATCGACAAGGTGATCCTTGCGGGCATGTCCGCCAATCTTTGCACTCAGGCGCATCTCTATGACCTGCTTGAATTGGGCTACGAGGTTGCCGTTGTGCGCGACGCAACTGCGGGTGCCAAAGTGCCCGAAGGAGACGGATACCTTGCCGCACTCATCAACTTCCGCATGGTGGCCAACGGTGTCTGGTGGACCGACGACGCTGTCACTCGGATTGGAAACGGCGCCTGACCCCCGAACCCTTCATCCCGTATTCTGGAGAAGAAAATGACCAATAGCACCCTGAAATCCGTCTGTTTCTGGACAGGCACTCTAGTTTCGTCTTCTGTCATTACGCTGTCGCTTGCGACCTGTGTTTTGGCTGCCGACGAATACAGCGTCACCAACAGCCTGACCCTGACGGGCCAACCGCTGGGCATGCACGGTGTTGATCCGGTGTCGATGTTTCATGACGGGAACCCTGTAAAAGGAAACGCCGAATTCACCTCCGGATATGATGGCGTGGAGTACTACTTTGCCTCTGCGGCCGCCCAGTCCGAGTTCGACGCCGACCCGGCAGCACACTTGCCGCAATTCGGGGGTTTCTGCGCCTTTGGCGTCTTCGTTGGCAAAAAACTCGACGGGGACGTCCGTTATGCCGACATTGTCGATGGCAAGCTCTATCTCTTCGTAAATGCCGCAATTTTTGAGAAATACCTCGAAGACAAAACAGCGGTCATCGAAGGCGCCCACGCCAATTGGCCAGGCATCGTAAACACCCCTGTGAGCGAACTGTAATCCAAATTTCTCTCCCCGAACCCGACGGCTGTTGCCACGGCAATGGCCGCCGTCCCCCTTGTTCTTAAGGAAACGCCCATGACCGACTTTAAAAAACACACCGTCGAAACGGCACCCGAACCTGCCAAACCGATCCTGCAGACGGCTCTGAAAGGATACGGGTTCGTCCCGAACCTTTATGCCGCAATGGCCGAGGCTCCGACAATGCTCGAAGGGTACATGAGCCTGTCGGCTATCTTCGGAAAAACCGCTCTGTCGGAAACCGAGCGGCAGATCATCCTGATGACCAACAATCGCCTCAACGGCTGCAATTACTGCATGGCGGCGCATACAACGCTTTCGCAGATGGCCGAAGTGGACGCAGACATCATTGACGCGCTGCGCGACAACACTCCGATCGCTGACGCCAAGCTCGAGGTGCTTCGTCAGTTTGCCATTATCATCAACGAAAGCCGCGGGTGGCCCAGCGATGCGCAGTTGGATGCCTTCCTGGCGGCGGGCTACACGCAGCAAAGCGTACTGGAAGTGATCTTGGGCACCGCGCTGAAGATCCTGTCGAATTACACCAACCACGTTGCAGATACTGAGCTCGACGAAGCATTTATGCCGAATGCTTGGAAGATAACCACCCAACAAGCAACAGAATGACCAGGTTTGGCGGGTGGTGATCGTGTCGGGTCACCTGAATTAGTCTCGATGTGATCTGACACCGCCCCCTTCTCAGCACGCTGAACTGGGGGCGGCGCATCTCTTGAAGGAGATGATGG
>NZ_LUKH01000098.1:0-6601 GCF_001593695.1 Leisingera sp. F5
CACATGTCAGAATGATCAGAAGAGTGAGGACCGCACCGCCCAGGTAGGCCATGGATTTGGCCAGCCGCATCATGAGCTTGTGCATCGTTCAGTTGCCTTATTCCGGTATGCAAAGGGCCGCAGTGCCAATGCCGCGCGGCCCCTCACTTTTATCAATCAAAACGCCTTACTGATACTGCGGCGTGTATTTCTCGATCAGCCCGCTGGCTTCTTCGATCAGCGCATTGCCGTCGAGGCCCTTTTCGGCCATGTCGGCGATCCACTTGTCATAAATCGGCTGCGAACGCTCACGCCAGACGGCGGTCTGCTCTTCGTCCAGGGTGATCACGGTATTGCCCAGATCCAGCGCCATCTCGCGCGAGGGACCATCCGAATCCGCCTGGGTGCCGCCTGCAAAGACCGAGAATTCCAGGCCGGAATTGTCGTCGATCGCCTTCTTCAGGTCATCCGGCAGGCTCTCATATTTCTCTTTGTTCATCGCCAGAACAAAGGTCAGCGTGTACAGCGCCTTGCCAGTGAACTCAGTGTGGTTCTCCACCAGTTCCGGAACCTTCAGCGCCGCGGTCACTTCCCATGGAATGGTGGTGCCGTCGATCACGCCTTTGGACAGCCCTTCCGGAATCGCCGGAACCGGCATCCCCACCGGGGTTGCACCCAGTTCGGTCAGCAGTGCGTTGACCGACCGGCCGCCGCCGCGGATCTTCATGCCTTCCAGATCTTCCGGCGTCTCCACCGGATCCGACGCATGGATCAGGCCCGGCCCATGCACCCAGGTGCCCAGGATGTGGACATCCTTGAACTCGGTGTCCCTCATATGCGTGTCGAACATTTCCCAGTAAGCATGCGACACGGCGCGCGCATTGGTCATCATGAACGGCAGCTCGAACACTTCGGTCGAGGGATATCGGCCTGGGGTATAGCCCACCACGGTCCAGACGATATCTGCCACGCCATCGATGGCCTGGTCCATCAGCTCTGGCGGCTTGCCACCCAGCTGCATCGACGGGAAGCGATCAATCTTGATGCGCCCGCCCGAGGATTCCTCGACATTGTCCGCCCAGACATCCAGGATCAGTTTTGGCACGTTTGCCTGTGCCGGCAGGAACTGGTGCAGCTTCAGGGTCACTTCCTGGGCAAATGCCGGCATTGCGCCGAACATTGCCAAGGCTGCTGCACCCGCTGCACCCAAAATATTTCTCCGAGTGGTCATGTCTGTCCTCCCTTTGACCAAATCATTTGCCAGACCCGCTGCTTTCGCAACATTACTGCAGCAGATGGCAGAATTCTTTCCGTTTTCACCGCCAGAGCCCCGCACAGGGTTCGTTTAACGAACCAGTTGCCTCTCTGCTATTAGGTGCATTTGTAACTATCAACAGCGGATTATGCATTTTCTACTCATGAAATCTGACTGCGCTTCCTGATCGCAGACAAGTTTCACAGCTCATATGTTACAAAGCTCCCAGAGCTCACATCTAAGTTGATACATATTGATATGGCCGCATGGCAACAAAAATCATGGCTTTGCGCCGCCTTGCGTCATTCCGCAGCAGCCAGCGTCAAGCCGACCTGTGGCAGCCCATCAACCCCGCCGCGAATCCGATCGCCTGCCTGAACGGCTCCAACACCGGCCGGCGTGCCGGTCAGAATCACATCTCCGGGCCGCAAGTGATAAAAGCCGGACAGATGGCAGATAATCTCCTCAACGGACCAGATCATTTCCTCCAGCGCGGCATCCTGCCGGATCTCCCCGTTCACTTCCAGCCAAATTCGCCGGCCAGACGGGTTGCCCCAATCCGCTGCCCGGGTCAGGGGCGCAAACACCGCCCCATTTTCCAAATCCTTGCCCAGATCCCAGGGGCGCTGCTTCTGCCGCTCACGGATTTGCAGATCGCGCCGGGTCATATCCAGCGCACATCCATAGCCAAAGACAGCAGCTTTCGCCTCTTCGACGGATGCGCGGAACACCGGCGCGCCAATCGCCACAGCGAGCTCCATCTCGTAGTGGAAGTTTTTAGTCCCAGGCGGATAGGGCACAACCGCGCCTGTCAGCACCGCATTGGCCGCCGCCTTGGTGAAATAGAATGGCGCCTCACGGTCCACTTCGTTGCCCATTTCGGCAGCATGAGCCGCGTAATTGCGCCCAACGCAGAAAATCCGCCCTACCGGGTATCCAGCCGGTTCTCCGGCAACCGGAATCACCGGCGCTTCCGGTAATGTGAACAGAAGCTTACCCATCAAAGAATCCCTCGTAAAGTTGAAGCCAAATTCCGCCGCCCAAGTCAGAGCCGCAATCCAAGAGCCTGTAAACCCCGTGTTCGGATTGAAATGATTTGAATGCCCGTACCCATCCATATTTCCGGAACGCCAGCAACTGCTTCACGGTCACGTATTTGCGGCTTGATTGGGTCCGGCCCCAAAGCAACAATCAAGCTGTGGCAATCGCAATTGGCGTTCAACATGATAACTGGAGTCACGAACAGTTGCGTTCCTGCAAAAAACAAGACCAGGAACAGGCGCTTCTATCACATTACGATATTGCTCTGACTACCGCCATCTGAGCCCCAGACTGGGTTCAACCGGGTGCCATGCACAATGACACCACCTGATCTCCTGTCAGATAGAGATGTGTGTGTCCGGATGCGTTTATTTCCGGAATGGTCCAGGACAGCAGAGTTGACGCCTCACGTGTCAGATGTATCCCTGCGAGCCAAAACCGGGAGGTAGAGCCCGGTGCTATCGCCTAAAACACCGCCTCTTTGGCCGAAAAGGCACATAATACCGCGCGGAGACTATCAAAAATCCGGGTTTCTTCGGGTGTCAGGAAAAGGGCTGCGGCGGCTTTGGCCATGCTGGTTGTCGTCCAGATTAGTGGATTTCATGAGAGATTTGCACTTATTTTGCACCAAAGTCGGCACCCCAAGCAAAGTGTTGATACACTCTACCGGCATCTATTTGATTTCACTTTTCAGGTGACACCATAGTTGTCCATCGCAACCTTTTCAACATATTGGAATCATTAGATCAGCATGCTCTCGCGTGACAAAGAACTGTCCATTGTTGACAGATATGTTGTCCATTGCTTCCGAACGAAATGAACCAGTCGCAATGAAAAAGCACCGCTGATGAAGCGGTGCTTACTGATTTAGACCTGGATGCTCAGCTTCTGGCTCAGAAATACCGGGTGCGCCAGAAGCGCGACTATTACCCAAAGTTGAATCGCAAAATATATGGAAAGGATGAAGATCGGGGAGCTGGCCGCCGCCAATGATTTTTTGTCACGAAAGCTCAAACCGTGGACCGGCAAGCGAGGCGCCAGATGATCAAGCATGCCAACGCCAATCTGCCCGTTGGCAAGCAGTGCAAGCTGCTGTCGATCCCGCGGTCGTCGTTCTATTACCGGCCCAAGGGCGAGACGGCTCAGAACCTGATGTTGATGCAGCAGAGCGGCGAACAGTTCCTGGAAACGCCGTTCTTCGGTGTGCGGCAGATGACCTGGCATCTGCGCAATGAGGGACACTTGGTGAACGAGAAGCGGATCAGACGAGTGATGCGGCTCATGGGCCTCATGCCGATTTACCAAAAGCCCAATACCAGCAAGGCTGCGAAGGGGCACAAGATTTACCCCTGTCTGCTGCGCGGGTTGCGCGTGGGCCGGCCCAACCAGGTCTGGGCGGCGGACATTACCTACCTGCCGATGCGGCGCGTTCGCCATTGGGCTTGAACCAAGGGCGCCTCAATGGCTCACTCCTGTATGTGGCGGCGATCATGGGCTGGTATACCCGCAAGGTGCTGTCCTGGCGCATCTCGAACACGTTGGAAGCGGACTTCTGTGTCGGTGCGCTGAACGAGGCGATCCAGAAGTTTGGGCCACCGGAGATCATGAACACGGATCAGGGCAGCCAGTTCACGTCCTTTGCCTGGGCAGATTGTCATCGCCGCTCCGGCCTGCGCCTATCAATGGATGGCAAGGGCCGGTTCCTCGATAATATCTTCGGCGAACGGCTCTGGCGGTCCCTGAAATACGAATGCGTCTACCTGCACGCTTGGGAGACCGGGTCAGAAGCGAAGGCAGGTGCTGGTAGCCGGATCGAGTTCTACAACCGAAAACGTCCCTATTCCGCACTTGGCGGCAAACCGCCAGCCGTGGTCTATTGGCTGAGAAATGACGAAACCAAACCCGGTCAGAAGGAGCACAGAGTAGCTTAATTTACGTCCGAACCTGTCCAACGATTGGGGAGTAGCTCAGTGGCGGACGCCGCTTTCGCGCGTGCGGTCGCCGCGGATATCGGAACGGATGCAGAACTCCGTCGTGCCCTGGCAGGTGAAGCGATGGAACGGGGCGCGCCCGATGTGGTAATCCACTTGCTCGCCGCTTTCGTCGATCCGGTCCGCGACGACAGAACCAGAAGATGGTTGGCAATTGCCTATGCCCGGACCTCCATTCCATATGAAGCTGGAATCACATTCTTTGCGGATATTCGATCGGCGCAGAACGCTGATGCCGAGCTGAACCGCGTAGGCGGTCACTTTCACCTGTACCGGCGGCGACCGGCCGAGGCGGCCCCGTGGTTTAGGAGATCGCTGGATCTTGAGCCGACTAATGTACGCACACAGATGGCTTATTGGCAGGCACAGAGCCGCGACGGGGCGCACAGGCGGGCCAGAGACTTTCTTGCTGGCGTTGATCTGTCGCCGGCCGAGGGTCCGGCGGAAGACTGCATGGCCATGGCACAACTCCTTTGGCGCAATGGTCGGGACGAGGCGCTTGATTTCGCCTACGAGCTTGCCGCGAGAAATAGAAACGACTTCCAGGTTTGCTTGGGTTATAGCGGCCTGCTTCTTGCTGACGCCTTCGATGGGAATGCCCCGCAGATACCCGCCATTGGTCAGGTATCAGTTGGTGCGATGGTCCGTCTTGGGCCAGTGGCACAGGATGACTGGGTGATCGTGATCGACGAGAGCCAGACCGATCTCCCCGGGCACGTCCAGTCCGACAATACCATTGTACAGCAGGCCTTGGGCAAGGAGGCCGGGGATCAGTTCGAGACAACGTCGGGGCCAAATCGCTTCCCATGGGCCGTCAAAGAAATCAAATCGAAGTATTTGCATCTGTTCCATGAGATTGCGCGGACGTTGCAGGACCAGTTTCCGGACAACGGCAGCCTCTACTCGATGACCGTCGTCGATGATGATTTGACACCGATCCTGGAAAGCGTCCGCGCGCGTCGAAAGTCGGTTGAACGCCTGGAAGAGAACTACCGCGACCAGCCAATGCCTCTTGGGGCCGTCGCCAATGCAGGAGGTGGCTGCACCATCGACTTTGCGGTCCACCTCGCGCAGAGCGGTTAGAAAATCTTCAGCGCAACGGGGCATGCGCAGGACACGAAACGAGAACTTGCGATCGCGCGCTCGGCCCGGGATCGCACGATCGTGCTCGATGCATATACGGCGTGGCTGCTTGAGTGCTTGGGTGTTCTGCAGGCCGTTAAGGATGTGTTGACGACTTGTACGGGCGCAGCGTGACACAGGCGGTATCGTAGAAACTATCAGCCGCCAGGGCAGTTATGCAGCATCTTGCTGTCACCCCAGCCCGAAGATAGCAGTGCCACCTGCGGGCGGTGAACACGGGGGTGTGCGCTTTCGACGCTGGATATCGAAAGTGCGGCCTAAGCGGCGGCCCGGCTCAGGTGAGCAGGCAAGATCGCGGCGATCAGGGGCGGCTGCAAAGTCGCCTGCTGACCGTCACAACAACCCTCACCAGTGAGCAGGAGATAGATACGGTAATTGAGAGATGGGTGATCCTGCCGTCGAGTGCGTTACATTGGTCAAGCCAGTGCGTGTCGGCTTGCTTCGCAGAAGGGTTGCCAGTGTGGACTCTTGCCATGGCGAGCGATCGAAAGGACAAACCCTTTCGTCCAGTCGTCGGTATCACCTGCCCGCACCTTACGGACCAGAGGCGGCCAATCGAGTGTCAGGATTTGGTCAAGTTCAAGAGCGGTCATGCTGCAATCACCACTTCGGAAATGTGGCGACGGAAGGCCATTTGCTCTTTCAGAGGCAAAGCCTCGTATGCGGCCCGTGCAAAGGCCTTGCGCTCTTTCAAAGAGGCGAACGAAGCCCACCAACGGGCGTCATCCATTGGGCTAAGAAACGTTGGGAGCGGGGAGCCTGCATGGTTGAGAATAGCCTCTGCCACCATCTCAACTTGTTCAGTGTCTTCCAAGGCGCGAAGGGCAGCCCAAGCGAGTCCCGTACGCTCCTCAATTGTCATGCGAGCGGCTGCCACTTTCGTAAATCCAGCCCAAGCATCAGTGTCACCCAGCGTCAGGGTATAGCCCATCACTCGCGACATGCGCTTGTGTTCGGGTTTCATCACCTTGGATAGAGGTGATGGCATGCGCGGCTTGGCGTGTCCCGCTTGATCAGCTAACCTATTGACCTGTAAAGGCCCAAAATC
Organism: Leisingera sp. F5; assembly: GCF_001593695.1. Classification (NCBI taxonomy): domain Bacteria; kingdom Pseudomonadati; phylum Pseudomonadota; class Alphaproteobacteria; order Rhodobacterales; family Roseobacteraceae; genus Leisingera; species Leisingera sp. F5. Next base: position 6,458 of record NZ_LUKH01000098.1, read on the forward strand.
ACCGGATGTGTCCCGCTGCCGCCTCGGCTTTGGCGGCCAGTGCATCACGGCGCGCGCCGAGCAGTTCGTCCTCCCGGCGGGTAGAGGGCAGCAGGGCACCGATCAGCGCGCCCAGGCCGAGGGCAATGGCTCCGGCAGCCAGCG
>NZ_LUKH01000099.1:0-6581 GCF_001593695.1 Leisingera sp. F5
GCAGAAAAGTACCGGGCCGAAACGGCAGCGCGGAAGGCCGAAGAGGAAAAACGCGCGCGGATTATCCAGGAAAGGCAACAGGCCGAGCAGGTGCTGAACGCCACGAAGGCGGAAAAATCTGATCTGGCCGCTCAGCTGCGGCAGATGGTTCAGCACCGCGGTCAGGAAGAGAAAGCCGCTGCTGAGGCTCAGGCTGCCCGGCTGACTGAGGAGAAGAGGCTGCAGGAGGCAGAAGAAAAGGTCCGGTTGAAGGCAACGGAGGCAGAGGTCATCACAGATGCGATTGAAAGTGGATTAGACTTGGTTGCTGATGGGGCGGTCTTCTGGCGGGAGGCGTCTGCGGATCAGCAGGCAGGCCTGGCTTGGGGCGCGACCGCTCCCAAGACTAAGGGCGTGCGGGATGAAACGCTAAAAGAAATCCGCCCAGCGATGCGGATGGTCACGCGCATTGCTCAACTGGTGGCCCGGACCGTGAAACGCGTCCTCGCCAAGGAGCGGCAAAAGCTGAAAAGTGACGCGGATTACGTTCGCGGCCTGCGCGAGAAATGGGAGCCGGAAGATGATGCGCGGCTGTCCGGGATCTCGCTTGGTGGGATAGACAGCGGACCGAAATAGGACCGATTGCTGCCTTTCGTTGGGTGACAAGCCAAGGTTTGCTGTGCCGGACAAAGTGCCGTTTCGCTGCATGCTGCCACAATGGCAGGAAACTGCGTACTTTGTCTGGGGCGGTCCAGATGAGCGCGGAAGCAGAAGTTCGCGGCAGCCTCTTGCAGGTCCTAAGGCGGGAAAGAAGCCGACGATCAGAACCGGCACCCGGACCGTTGCCCCTTAGCAGGGAGCTACCTGAACAGTTCAACACCGCCAACGGGCCGAAGCCCATGCAATTTCAAGCGGAAATTCGTTTACGCCCAGAACCCCTGTTAAGTTGCTGACTGGCTTAACTACCAGCCTTTGCCTGGAAAGCCTCCGCATGGCTGGGAAACAGTGTCTGAAGGAAATTCAGTGTCTGCTCCAGCGCCCCTTCCCGAGTGTAGATGTGCGGAAACAAGTGCAGCTTCTGCCAGTATCCGTCGGTCAGCGAGTCAATCCAGCCGCCGGCCTTGTCGGCCTTGCCGGGGTCCTCCGGTATCAGTTCGTGGCAGATCTCGGCGAGCATTTGAGACCTCTTTTCCTCGAACTCACCGGTGATTTCGGCGTATTGAGGCACGAAATTCTGTTCCCCGAAGAAGGCAAACCAGATGGCGAGCGCGCTGGGGTTGCAGATCTTGGGGCTGAAGTCCGCCTCGATGATCGTGCGCAGGCGGGCCGCCGGGTCCTCGGGCGCTTTTTCCAGTGCCGCCTGCCAGTGAGCCTCGTAGGTCTGGTACTGATCGCGCAGCGCCTCGGTCAGAATGCCGGTCTTGGACTTGAAATAGAAGACGGCAACGCCCTGCGACAGCCCGGCTTCATTGGCCACGGTTGCCAGCGTCGTCTTGGCCAGGCCATTGGCCACGATCGATTTCAAGGTAGCATCGAGAATCTGCCGCCGCCGCATGTCGGCGTTTTCCTTGCGTTCCTTGCGCGGCTTCCTGCCGCTGCCCTGCGATGCCACCATGAGAAATCCAGATTTCAATTTTCTTCCTTGTTCCACACTTCTTCGCGGCTGTCAGCCGGATTATTTTTATTTGAGCGCTCAAAAAAACTTTACCGGAAAATTCTTCTCCTCTAGGCTCCGGTGAACGACAGCCGGACCAGGAGAGATTCATGGGGCAACACGACAGATTTGACGCCATTGTGGCCGGGGCCGGGCACAACGGGCTGACCGCGGCCTGCTACCTGGCCAAGGCCGGGCTGAAGGTTCTGGTGGTGGAAAAGAACGATTGGATCGGCGGCGCCGCGGTGAGCCGGTCCCTGCATGAGGGCTGGACCTATTCCAATTGCTCTTACGTCTGCTCGCTGCTGCGACGTGAGATCGTGCGCGACCTGGAGCTGCCGAAATACGGGCTGCAGGTGATCCCCTATGAAGGCGGCGCCAGCTTTGACAGCGATGGCGATTACTTTGCCTATATGTCGGATCATGACGCCTTGCGCCGGGAAATCTCCCGCCATAGTGCCCGCGATGCCGATGCCTATGACCGGTTCAGCCAGACGGTGATCCGCCAGTGCCGTTTCATCCGGCCCTTCCTGCTGCGTAACGCGCCGGACCCGACCTCGCTGAAGCCGCGCGATATTGGCGAGCTGCTGTTCCTGATTAAGCAGGCGCATGGGCTGGGCAAGAAGGAGCTGGGCGAGACCCTGCGTTTCTGGTCGATGTCGATCGGCGATTTCCTGGATGAGCATTTTGAGAATGACCTGATCAAGGCGCATATCGCCGGCGCGGGCATCATCGGCACCGGGCTGGGCGTCTACTCCCCCGGCACCGCCTATGTGCTTCTGCACCACTACATGGGCGATGTGGACGGCGCGATCGGGGCCTGGGGCTTTGCCCGCGGCGGCATGGGCGCGATCTCCAACGCGCTGGGAGCCTGTTTCGAGGAGGCAGGCGGCACCATCGTCACCGGCTCCGGCGTCGACCGGTTTCTGGTCAGCAACGGCACGGTCACCGGAGTGGCGCTGGTCAACGGCGACGAATACCACGCGCCCATCGTCGCCTCCAACATGGATGTGAAACGCACGTTCCTGCAGCATACCGGCGAGCAGCACCTGCCTGGCGATTTCGTGCAGGCGGTCAAGCGGTTCAAGATCCGCGGCTCCTCGGGCAAGCTGAACATCGCGCTGGACGCGCTGCCAGACTTCCCCGCCGCTCCCAAGGGCGCGCCTTTCCTGCGCGGCGATTTGCATTGCGCCGACAGCCTGAACGAACTGGAGCGCGCATACGACGACTGGAAGGAGGGACGCTGGTCGCAGAATCCCTATTTCGACATGCTGATCCCCAGCCAGATCGATCCGACAATGGCACCGCCGGGCAAGCACATGATGACCGTCTTTGTGCAATACGCGCCCTATGACCTGGAGGTCGGCGGCGTGCGCGCGGGCACCAACTGGAACGGCCAGACCCGCGGTGCCTTTGCCGATTGCGTCTTTGACAAGCTGGAGCAGGCCTGCCCGGACATCCGCAGCAAGACCCTCCACGCAGAGGTCCGCACACCCTGGGACATCGAGCAGGAGGTGGGCTTGACCGAAGGCAACATCTTCCAAGGCGAACTGACCTTTGACCAGCTGCTCTTCAACCGCCCGGTGCCGGGCTACGCGCAATACGACACTCCCATCAACGGCATGTATATCGTCGGCTCCTCCGCCCATCCGGGCGGCGGGGTGATGGCGGCGCCGGGGGCAAATGCCGCCCGCGAAATCCTGCGAAATATCAGCCGGGGCGGCAACATGACCGGCTACGCGGCCTGAGGAGCGGAAGATGACCACACCAATCTACGACGCAATTGTCATCGGCGCCGGCCACAACGAGCTTACCGCTGCTGCGACACTGGCCCGCAAGGGTAAATCCGTCTGCGTGATCGAGAAGAACGCAACCGCCGGAGGCATGGCCCGCAACACCACGTTTGCAAACGGGATACAGGCGCCGGAGATCGCGCATCTGCTGTATAACCTGCACCCCAAGGTGAAGAAGGAGCTGGGCCTTGGCTCCGCCCGCGCACCGCTGGAAGTGCGCGATCTGCCCGCGGTTTCGCTGTCGGAGGACGGCAAACATGCGGTGATCCGCAACGGCAGGGCAGAACTGGCATACGGCCGCCCGCACCCCGAAGCCGCGCCCTTTGGCGAACTGATGCGCCGCCTGACGCTGTTTGCCGGGCTGCTGGGGCAGCTTTCAACCAAATCCCCGCCCTCGCTTGAGGGAGGCCTGGCCAGCCTGGCCAAGCTCACGGAACTTGCCGGGCTGGCCAAGCTGGGGCTGGATCTGAAACGGATGGGCAAGAAGGACATGCGCGAATTTCTCCGCGTGCTCTTGTCCAATGCCTATGACCTGATCCTGGACGATCTTGAGGACGGCCCGCTGGCCGGTGCGCTGGCAGCAGATGCGGCGCGCGGCGCCTTTGCCGGGCCGCGCTCACCCGGGACAGTGTTCTCTCTGATGTACCGTCTGGGCCAAGGCGGCGGCGCGCAGCTGCCGTTGGGCGGCATGGGTGCCGTTGCGGCGGCATTCGAGACCGCGGCCCGCGCCGCCGGGGCGGAAATCCGCACCGGTACTGGCGTAGCCCGGGTGCTGACCGAAAACGACCGCGCGGCAGGCGTGGTGCTGGAGGATGGCACCGAAATCTCTGCCCGGGCGGTTCTGAGCAACACCGGACCGATGCCCGCGATGATCCTGGCGGGGGCGGAGCATTACGACGTGGAAGCGGTGCGGCGGATGCGCAACCAGCGCTGCAAGGGCACCGCGGCCAAGGTGAACCTGGCTCTAAGTGCCGCGCCCGAATTTACCGGGCTAAGCTCCGAATTGATGGCCGGCCGGTTGCTAATCGCGCCCAGTGCCACCTATGTCGAACGCGCGTTCAACCCGGCAAAATACGGGGATATGCCTGAAAACCCGGTGATTGAGGCCGTTATCCCGAGCTTGAGCGATCCGGCGCTTGCCCGCGACGGGCAGCATGTGCTGTCGGCCGTTGTCAGCTCCGTCCCCTATGAGCTGGAAGGCGGCTGGGATAAAGCCGCCCGTGAACGGCTGGCAACCGCTACCATCGCAACGCTGGAGAACTACGCCCCCGGGATCAGCGCGCTGGTCACGGAAAGCCAAGTGCTCAGCCCCGCCTGCATCGAGGCGAAGACGGGCGCGCCAGGGGGGCATTGGCACCATGCGGAGATGGGCATCGACCAGATCCTGACGGTGCGACCTGCCAACGGCATGGCGCACTACCGGTTCGGGCCGGAGGGCTACTACCTCTGCGGCGCAGGTGCCCATCCGGGCGGCGACGTGACCGGGCTGGCCGGCCGCAACAGCGCTTTGCAGCTTCTAAAAGACGGGGTGATCTGATGACCAAACATGTACCCATCGGGCTGATCGAAACCCCGTTCCAGCCACGGCTGGAGGCGCTTAGCACCGCCAAGAGCTGGACCAATTGGGCGGGCTATGTATCACCCGCGATGCTGGACACGGTGGAGTTCGAGTATTTCGCGATCCGCAACCAGTGCACCCTTTTCGACATCTCGCCGATGCACAAGTACCGCATCACCGGGCCGGATGCCTTGAAGGTGGTGAACCGGCTGGTGACCCGCGACGCGGCCAAGCTGCGCGACGGGCGGGTTGGCTATGTCCTGTGGTGCGACGAAGAGGGCATGGTGATCGACGACGGCACTCTGTTCCGCTTCTCGGAGACTGATTTCCGCCTGTGCTGCCAGGAGCCGATGTACACTTGGCTGCTGGACACTGCCTGGGGCTTTAACGCGGAGATCACAGACGAAAGCCAGGACATCGCGGCGCTGTCGCTGCAAGGCCCCACGTCGTTCTCGTTGTTGCAGGACGCGGGCCTGCAGGTTGTGGCGGAGATGAAACCCTTTGACCGGCGCGAAATAGAGCCGGATCTCTGGGTTTCGCGCACCGGGTTCACTGGCGATCTTGGCTATGAGCTGTGGGTTCCGAACGGCAAGGCGCTGGAGCTCTGGGACCGTTTGTGGGCCGCAGGCGGCCATTGGGGCCTGAAAGCGATTGGATTTGAGGCGCTCAACATCTGCCGGATCGAGGCCGGGTTCATCGCCGCCGGCTTTGACTTCCAGCCAGTGCATACCGCCATGCGTCTTGGCCGCGGCCGGAGCCCGCTGGAGCTGGGTTTTGGCAAGATGGTGGATTTCACCAAGGGTCACTTCAATGGCCGCCGCGCTTTGCTGAAACAGCAGGAAGCCGGTCTGCGTTACCACCTGCGCAAGATTGACATCGGCGGCTTCAAACCCGCGGATGGCGCGCTGATCTACCACAAGAAAAAGAAAGAGGTGGGGCATGTGACCTCCGGCGTCTGGTCGCCCACCACCAAGCGCAACATTGCGCTGGCCGAGTTCAAGGCGCCGTACGGCGAGGGCATCACCGATGACCTCTGGGCCGAAGTCTACGTTAATGAGGAAGGCCAATGGGACAGGCGGCTTGTGCCGGTCGCCATCGAAGAAAAGCCCTTCTTCATCAATAGCCGCGCGCGGGCGACCCCGCCGCGCCCGTTCTAATCCGTAACAGGTATCCCAATGACCAAGATGAAACCGAACACATTCGCAAACGAACCAAGCCCGGACACCCTGCATGAGTGGGATCGGACTCATCAGCTGCATCCTTGGATGGCAATGGACGACTGGCGCGGTTACGACAACATGCTGATGGAGACCGCCGATGGCATCCATCTGTGGGATGCTTCCGGCAAGCGCTATATCGACGGGCCGGGCGGCATGTGGTGCACCCAGATCGGCTATGGCCGCCAGGAGATGGCCGATGCCATCGCCGCACAGGTGATGAAGCTGCCCTATACCTCGCCCTTCACCAACACCACCGAGCCGTCGGCTGTGCTGGCGAAGAAGATCGCGGACATTGCCCCAGGGGATCTCAACAACGTCTTCTTCACCACTGGCGGCTCCACCGCTGTGGATACCGCACTGCGCACCATGCAGTACAT
>NZ_LUKH01000100.1:0-6569 GCF_001593695.1 Leisingera sp. F5
TGCCAGTGCTCAAAATTTTCCGGCGTGAAATCATGGCTAAATCTCCGGATGTCTGTTGTGTCTTCTAATCATCTTCCGGCGCGGAATGCGCTGGGTCAACGGGTTTCCGCAGACGGGCCGGCAAGTGTTGCAAGCGTAGCAGCAGTCAGGGTGCAGACGGCAATCCAGCCAAAGTACCAGAATTTCCCGGCCAACAGGTTCTCGGCGTAAGACGCGGCGAATTGCGCTTTGCCTGCTGCCGCGATGGCAAAGGCCGCAGCACCGAAGACCGCGAAACCCGCGGCTGCCAGCCAGCGTGGCAGATGCAGCAGCCGGGCGGCTAGGGCCAGGGCAAGACCCGGCAGGGCGCCCAGCCAGATCACTTTGCCCGCCCACCAGGGATGTGCCCCCAGTCCTGCGGTCAGGTTCATAAAATGCGCCAGTTCGGCGGCTGCCAGAACGGCCGCAAGCGGCGGCAGGAGGCGGAGTATCTGTTGCATGTCCTTGATATTGAAGCGGCGGCCTGCGGCTTCCAGCGCTGATTACAGGTTTGTGAAGCTCCGGCGGCTTCCCTTGCGGCCCCGCGGCGGTCGTCTATATCAGGGCAGGATTTATGCGGAGGAGCCATCATGGGCGCCAAGACCCTGACCTGCCTGGCCTGTGCGCAGCTGAACCGGGTGCCGGAGGACAAGCTGGGCAAAGGCCCCAATTGCGGCAGTTGCGGCGCGGCGCTGATGCCGGGCAAGCCGGTGGATGTGGATCCGGCCATCTTGCAGAAGGCGGCGCAGAATGACGATCTGCCGCTGGTGGCCGATTTCTGGGCGCCCTGGTGCGGGCCCTGCCGGACGATGGCGCCGGAATTTGCCAAGGCTGCCAAGACATTGGGCAGCAAAGCGCGGTTGGTCAAGCTGAACACCCAGGATCACCCGTCCACCGGTGCGCGCTACCGGATCCGCGGCATCCCGACCCTGGTCGCCTTTGAGCGCGGCAAGGAGAAAAAGCGCCAGGCCGGCGCGATGCCGCAGGGCCGGATCGTCAGCTGGCTGCGCGGTTAGGCGCGGTTGCCGTAGGCCTGCCCGAGGACCGGCTGCGATTGCAGCCAGCAGCGCAAGGAAAGAACAGCAATAACCAGCACGGTCGCGCCCAGGCCGGCTGCTGGATACAGCAGCAGGCTCATCCACAGCGGCAGCGCGGCCACGAAAAACCCAAAGGCCGTTGCGCACATCCCGGTGATCATACCTGCGAACAATCCAGCCCAAACCATGGCAACTCCTTCTCCGGGAGCAATCTAGCCTGACCGCCCCAGTGTCTCTCAAGGCTATCTTGCGGGCAATTTTGCTTAAAAAAGGTTTAAAATGTGTCAACAAGCAGAGCGGCACAGCGCGAAAGGAAGGTGCGGGGCTATTTTGAGGTCAGCGCCACGCCGTCCTTGGCCTTTGGCATCTTGCCTTTGCCCTGCTCCAGAACATGGGCCAGTTCATGCGCCAGCAGTTCGGAATCCTTGGCGAATGCAGGCTTCATCACATAGATATTGTTGCCGACGGTGAAGGCTTTGGCCTTCAGTTCCTTGCAGACGTCCTTGGCATTGCCGCCGACATGCACCCTGACCTTGCCCAGATTGCCGCCGAAATGCGCCTCCAGCCCTTTGCGCAGATCGCCGGGCAGTTTCTTCTCCGAGGTGCCTTCGGGTTCAGTCTTGAGCTTCTTGCGCTTGGCCTTCTTGCCCTTGGTTGCCTCGACCTGTGCCTTCACCTCTTCCGGTTTCAAAGCCATGCGGGATCCTTTCCAACGCTTTACCCAACAGATGGCGCCGGGGCGCCTGCCGCGATGGTAGCGCAGAGCGGCGAAAAGGCGAAATGGAGAAGGGAGCGTAACGTCCTGCCCCTTGGGACGTGGCGCGCAGCGGCACGGCCCGCGCCTGACCTTCCCCCCGGGAAGGCGCATTCGCACCTCCCCAAGGTCAGGCGCGGGCCTTGTGCTGCGCTGGAAGAGCAAGAAGGCGAAACTACAAAGAGGTTTGCGCCGATGGTGAAGCTGCTCTGCTCATGCGTTGCTGCATAAGTTTAAGGCTGGCATTTGTTCAAACCTCGCATATTCAGCCACAGAAACGTGGCGATAGACACTTGGTTTCCGGTTTCTGACGCCGCCGGCTTAAAAGTGATTTTGACGGCAACAAGAGGAGCGTTGGTGTTGACCAGCCTGACGCCGGAGTTGATCTGAACCGCCGCCAGTTTCGCCTTGAGAGCGTTGAAATGCCGGGACCAATTTACCCGGCAAAGGGATTGAGCATCCTGCTGCAGGAAGTAGCCGGTGTCTGATACCGTAAACGTCAGCTCCAATGCGTTGCCGGCTGCTGCCCCGCCAAATTTTGAAGGGGCAGTTACCAGCGCTGAACTTGCAAGTTCAGCGCTGACGCCGGACTTTAGGCGCACCTCTTCAGCAGAAAGAGGAAATGCGGCCCCCAAGGCCAAACCCAAGAGCCACCGCTTCGGCATGATTACCGCACAAACTTCTTGTGCTTCAGGCGCTTGGGCTCCAGCGCGTCCGGTCCCAGGCGGCGCTTTTTGTCCTCTTCGTAGTCCTCGAAGTTGCCCTCGAACCACTCCACATGGGCATCGCCCTCAAAGGCCAGAATATGGGTGCAGATCCGGTCGAGGAAGAAACGGTCGTGCGAGATCACCACCGCGCAGCCGGCGAAATCGACCAGCGCGTCTTCCAGCGCCCGCAGGGTTTCCACATCCAGGTCGTTGGTCGGCTCGTCAAGCAGCAGCACGTTGCCGCCTTCTTTCAGCAGCCGCGCCATGTGAACCCGGTTGCGTTCACCGCCGGACAGCAGGTTCAGCCTCTTCTGCTGATCGCCGCCCTTGAAGTTGAACGAGGAGCAATAGGCGCGGGAATTCACCTGCGCGTCGCCCAGCTCGATGATCTCGGCACCGCCGGAGATTGCTTCCCACACGGTGTCGCCATCGTTCAGGTCATCGCGCGACTGGTCGACATAGGACAGCTTCACCGTGTCGCCATAGGTGACGGTGCCCGCGTCGGGCTGCTCCTGGCCGGTCAGCATCCGGAACAGGGTCGATTTACCGGCGCCGTTGGGGCCGATCACGCCGACAATGCCGCCGGGAGGCAGATCAAAGGACAGGCCTTCAACCAGCTGTTTGTCGCCGTAGTGTTTGGAGATGCCTTCGACGTCGATCACCTTGGAGCCCAGACGCGGGCCGTTGGGGATGACGATCTGGGCGCGGGTCAGCTTTTCGCGTTCGGACTGGCCGGCCAGATCGTTGTAGGCGTTGATCCGGGCCTTGGATTTGGCCTGGCGCGCCTTGGCGCCCTGGCGCATCCATTCCAGCTCGCGCTCCAGCGTTTTCTGCTTGGATTTGTCTTCGCGCGCTTCCTGCTGCAGGCGCTTGGCCTTCTGCTCCAGCCAGGCGGAATAGTTGCCCTCGTAGGGAATGCCGCGGCCGCGGTCCAGTTCCAGGATCCAGCTGGTGATGTCGTCCAGGAAATACCGGTCGTGGGTGACGCAGAGGATGGTGCCCTTGTAGTCGATCAAGTGCTGCTGCAGCCAGGCGATGGTCTCGGCGTCCAGGTGGTTGGTCGGCTCATCGAGCAGCAGCATTTCCGGCGCTTCCAGCAAGAGCTTGCACAGCGCCACGCGGCGGCGCTCACCGCCCGACAGGTTGGCGATCTCGGCATCATCCGGCGGGCAGCGCAGCGCCTCCATCGAGATGTCGATCTGGCTGTCCAGATCCCAGAGGTTTTCCGCATCAATGCTGTCTTGCAGCGCGGTCATCTCTTCCATCAGTTCGTCGGTGTAGTTCTCGGCCATCTCGACCGCGATCTGATTGAAGCGGTCGACCTTGTCCTTCTTAGCCTTGACGCCCAGCATGACATTTTCACGCACGGTCAGGCTTTCGTCCAGTTTCGGCTCCTGCGGCAGGTAGCCGACTTTGGCGCCCTCGGCGGCCCAGGCTTCACCGGTGAAATCGGTGTCGAGGCCTGCCATGATTTTCATCAGGGTGGATTTACCGGCGCCGTTGACGCCGACGACACCGATTTTCACGCCGGGCAGGAAGGAGAGGTGGATGTTTTCAAAGCATTTCTTGCCACCGGGGTAGGTCTTGGAGACACCCTGCATGTGGTAGACGTACTGATAGGCGGCCATGTGACTGCTCCATGATGGGGAAATTCTAGCTGGCTGGTGTGATAACGGATGGGCGGCGGCGGGGCAATGAGGGATGCGGGAGGCCGGAACCGGCGTCCGAACCGGGGCGGGACCGGCTGCCTCTTGCCCGACTCACCCGTCCTGGCCCACACTGATGGGCACCGGAAACTTCGGGGCGCCCCGGCTTGCCGCTGGCTGCGCCCAGACCTGACGATGCCGCCCTATCAGTGACTGTAGACACACCCGCGGCATCCAAGACCTGAGCCACAGCGGCCGGGGGGCCTTTCCTAACACAGGAGGACCCTTTGATGATCGCCTCACGCCTGAAACATCATCTGGAGGCACAAGGCCTGCCGTTCGGCACGGTCCGCCATCCCTATACCGCCACATCCGCAGAATGCGCCGAAAGTGCCCATGTGCCGGGGGACCATCTGGCAAAATCGGTGCTCATCCACATGGAGGAAGGCCCGGTGCTGGCCGTGGTGCCCTCCAACCAAACCGTTGATCTGCACGCGCTGCAATCCATGATGGACCGCCGCCTGGGCCTGGCGCCGGAATATGAGCTGAACCAGGTCTTTGATGATTGCGACCCCGGTGCTGCCCCCTGCGTGGGGCAGGCTTACCATGTACCGACGGTGATCGACGACAGCTTGACCGGCCTGGACAAAGTCTGGTTCGAAGCCGGCGACCACAAGACATTGGTGGAAATGAAGGGGAATGATTTCGATGCCCTGATGAAGGATGCGAAACACGGATCCTTCTGCACCATGCACTAACAGCCGTGCAGCAAAGGACTGCCGCCCCCGTGTCAACGGGGCGGCGCCTGATGCGGGTCAGAAATCGAACAGATCTTCCAGAAAGTTCTTCTTTTTCTTCTTATAAGGCTTCTTGCCGTAGCGCGGATCATAATCGCCGCCCCGCTCGTCATAGCGTTGCGGCTGCTGCTGCGGTGCGGCCTGCACCGGCTGTGCCGATCGCTCGATGATCTTGTCCAATTCGCCCCGGTCCAGCCACACACCGCGGCATTGCGGGCAATAATCAATCTCCACCCCGGCGCGGTCGCTCATGACCAGCTGGGTTCCGTCAATCGGGCACTGCATCTGCGTCTCCTTGCACAACTCCAGCGACTCAGGTGGGCAGCGCCGCAGCCCGGCACAAGACAACAGTGCCGTAAATTCGCGATATTTGCAGAATTCCGCCCATTCACACGGGGCTGACCCGTGGTAAGCTGGCCAAAAATCACAGCAAAAACCGCGGAGGCACACTTGAGCAGCAAAACCATTCAGGCCGGAATCCTGACCCTGATCCTCGCCAGTACACCCGCCTTTGGCGGCGAAGGCGGGGGCGGCGGCAGCCGGGACAGCGGCGCAAGCAGCGGCGGCGGCCAGCGCAGCGGGCTGAGTTCGCGGGCAACAAAAACCGTTGTCACGACGCTGACGCGCGGTTTTGGCCGCTGCGGGACATTGCCCAAGGTCTACAAATACGACTGCTACCGCCACACCTATAAACTGGCGGTTCAGCAGCTGGGCGGCAACCATGCCTATGCCGAAGCAACCAAAGCGCTGGTCCTGGTGCAGGACACGCTGACCCAGGCGGTCAACAGCAATCTGGACCCGGCGCAAAAGCCCAAGCGCAAGGGGTTGAATCTGTACCGTGCGGTAAAACCGGCTGCTGTGCCGCAGATCAAACGGCAGACCGAACGGGCGATGCAGCAGGCCGAAACCATCCTGCTGCGCTCGCCTGCGGACAAGCAGGTGCATTACGCCCGCATCGCCGAAGCGGTGAATTCCAACAAGGTTCTGCTGCGCTCAGCCATGCTGCCGGGGGCGGCGATCCGGCTGGCCTGGAGGCTGCTTAAGGCGGCGGTGCCGGCCTGACCGGGGCAGTGTCAGCGCACCACATGCACCGCGCAAGCGGCGTGGCGCACCACATGGCCGGAGGTCGACCCCCACAACAGATCCTGCATTGACGGGCGGTGCGATGCAAGAATGATCAGATCCGGCTGGTTCTGCTCGGCCCAGTCCAGAATAGTGCGGCCGGAATGGCCTTCAACCAGTTCTCCGCGGGCATTGGGCAGGGTCTTGGCCAGCCCGTCCAGTTCTGCCTGCAGCGCGCTGCGGGTGCCGTCCATGAAATCTGCCGGAATGTAGGAAATCGCATAGGCCGGAACCTGTTCGATCACATGCAGCAGCGTCACGTTGGCCCCCGGGGCGGACAGCAGCCGCGCCACTTTCAGCGGCCCGGTCACATCCCGCTCCGGGTCAAATGAAATCGGCACCAGGACATTGTGATACATAGCAAACCTCCATCGGTTGATGTTCCCGTCAATGATAGCCCTGCCGGTGGCATCCTGCCATGACCGGGGTCAAGGCAGGCGCCGTTTTGGGTGGGATTGGAAGACGCTAGGTGCCGAACACCTCGGCCA
>NZ_LUKH01000101.1:0-6532 GCF_001593695.1 Leisingera sp. F5
ATTCTCAATTCCCGGGACAGGTTACGGATCACACCCTGCGCGGCGGAAGGCAGCCCAAGGTCTGTACCTTCAACCACGCCTTCGGCAAAACTGATCACCCGCGCCAGTCCGCGCGCCCAGTGATGACCGGTGCTGCAGGCTTCGATTCCGATCAGGCATGGCTCCAAACGCTCAAAAAAGGACAGAACCTGCGGGCGCCGAAGCGGCCGATTGAAGACCGTGTTCCCTTCTGAGGTAATCCCGTGAACCTGAAAGATGTTCTTGGCCGGATCAAGGCCGGCTGTTGCAACCTGCATTGGGCGGCCCCTCTTGTAGCAGTCAACGGCAACTGCATCATGGCGCATTGCGGCGCCGGTTGGAGCAGGGGCCATCAACCCCATCGGCTATAGTGAGCAGCATTTCGGCCAATCGGAGAAAGGAGCATGCTTTGCACCGCTACGAGTTGACGGATCGCTTCCGCGCCCTTCACGTCCCAGGCAAACCGGCAGTGATACCAAACCCCTGGGATATTTGATCGGCAAAGACAATGGCGCAGCCAGGTGCGCAGGCGCCGGCGGCAACCCCTTCAGGGTATGGCTTCACGCTGGGCCTGACCGATGGCGGCCAGATCACGCGCGACATCGCCCAGCAGCACGCTGCCAGTATCTGCGCATCGGTCAAGGTGCCGGTGAACGGCGATTTCGAAAACGGTTTCGGAGACGATCCCGAGACTGTGAGACTGGCAGCAGAGGCCGGGCTTTCTGGGGTTTCGGTGGAGGACACGGCTGTCCCGGGGACAAATTCCTATCCGTTTGATCCGGCATTGGCACGGATAGAGGCTGCGGGGATCGTGCTGACTGCCCGCTCTGATGGCTGGCTCATGAATGATTACGACCTAGCCGAGGCGCTGCGCCGCTGCCACGCGTTCGCCCAAGCAGGTGCAGATGTGATGTACGCCCCGCTGGTAGATACCGGAACCACCCGCGCGCTTGCCGCCACAGGCACACTCGTCAATCTGCTGGCCGCGGGTGCGATGCTGGAACGGGGCGATTTCACGATCCTGAAGGGGGACGCAAGCACGGCCGAGATTGATGCCATGTTAGCAGGGTGAGCCGCAAACCTGCCTTCGCCGACCTTTGCGTGCAATTCCCTCCCGGCAAAACCCGACATGCGGCAACAGGGGGCAGCCCCGGCGCTTCAAGCCTTGATTCAGCGGGCCGCCCTTCCGCAAGCCGGCCATTTTCTGCGGCTAGACCCAGTGAGAAACAGTGGACCACAATAACCATAAGAAAAGGCCGCCCCGGCTGGAGCGGCCTTTCCTAATTCGAACTCTCCGGCGCCTTAGGCTGCCAGCGCGTCCTGTGCCTGGCGCACGATGGCACCGAATGCCTCGGGCTCATGCACGGCCAGATCGGCCAGAACTTTACGGTCCACTTCGATACCGGCCAGGGTCAGGCCGTTGATGAAGCGGGAATAGGTCAGCGCTTCGTCGTGCGAACGGACAGCTGCGTTGATCCGCTGGATCCACAGCGCGCGGAAGTTGCGCTTGCGGTTCTTGCGGTCGCGGGTTGCATACTGGTTCGCCTTGTCGACGGCTTGACGGGCAACCTTGAAGGTATTCTTGCGGCGGCCGTAATAACCTTTGGCTGCTTTGATGACCTTCTTGTGACGGGCGTGAGTGACGGTACCACCTTTAACGCGGGACATATCTCAATCTCCTCTTAGCGGTCGTAGGGCATGAAGCCCTTGACGATCTTTGCGTCGGGTGCCGACAGGGTTGTGGTGCCGCGGGCGTCGCGGATGAACTTGCGGGTCCGTTTGATCATGCCGTGGCGCTTGCCGGCCTGACCTGCCATGACCTTGCCGGTCGCAGTCACCTTAAAGCGCTTCTTGGCGCTCGACTTTGTCTTCATCTTGGGCATTTCCGTCTCCTTCAATGCGGGTTCGCTAGACGCGCGACTCGGCATGCCTAAGAAAGGCCGGCCACGCGGAACAGAGCTGCCCAATACGCAATGCCTGCCTGATGGGCAAGCTGATTCTCTAAAGAAGGCGTCCCAGAACCCGGAAAAACGCATCCGGGATCTCGTCTATGCGGTAGCCGCTGGGTTTCATCATCACCGCATAGGCGATCAGACCGATCGCAATCAGAATGGTCACGACGGATGCCCGCGGCGGGCGCCGCTCACTGAAGGCCGACAGAATCGACGGCACCGAAAACCCGGCAATCACCAGACCCGCAATCAGCGGCAAATCCGTTTCCATACCACTCTTACCTCACACACTTGTGAGGTAAGGTTATTCCGGGTCGGTGCTGTAAATCAATCGCTCATCACAGGGCGCGATGCGCAGGATGTTTGTGGTGCCCGGCACGTTGAAGGGCACGCCCGCAGTGACCACGATCTGGTCGGTGTCTCCGGCATAGCCGCCGGAGCGCGCCGCCCGCGCCGCACTGACAACCGCACCCTTGAAGCGGTCCAGTTCCGGCGTCATCACGCATTTGCAGCCCCAGCTGAGGCACAGCCGCCGCGCCGTGGCGCTGACCGGGGTCATCGCGATGATCGGCACCCCCGGGCGTTCGCGCGCGGTCAGCAGCGCGGTGGTTCCGGATTGGGTAAAACAGCAGATCGCCTTGATCTCGGTCTTTTCCGCAATCTCTCGCGCTGCCGCCACAATACCATCGGCCACCGTGGTGCCCTTGGCCGAGCGCGAGGCGGCGATGATCTGGGTATAGGTCGGGTCTGCCTCGACCTCGACTGCGACCTTATCCATGGTCTGCACCGCTTCGATAGGATACTGGCCTGCCGCGCTTTCGGCGCTCAGCATAATCGCGTCGGTGCCCTCGTAGATGGCGGTCGCCACGTCCGAGACCTCAGCACGGGTCGGCATCGGGCTTTCAATCATGCTTTCCAGCATCTGGGTCGCCACGATCACCGGCTTGGCCGCGGCACGGCACTTGCGTACCAGCCGTTTCTGGATCGGCGGCACTGCGGCAACCGGCAGCTCCACCCCCAGATCGCCGCGCGCCACCATGATGCCGTCGGAGGCATCCAGAATAGCCTCGAAATCCTCCACCGCCTGCGGCTTTTCGATCTTTGACAGCACCGCGGCGCGGCCGTCCGCAAGCCCGCGGGCCTCAAACACGTCCTTGGCCCGCTGCACGAAGGACAGCGCCAGCCAATCCACACCCAAGGCGCAGACAAATTCCAGATCCGCCCGGTCCTTCTCCGACAGCGCCGCCAGCGGCAGCACCACGTCGGGCACATTCACCCCCTTGCGGTTCGAAATGGTGCCGCCGGTCTCCACCACGCAATCGGCAAAATCCGGGCCGCACGCCTCGACCGCCAATCGGATTTTGCCGTCATTGACCAGGAGATGCGCCCCCGGCTCCAGCGCCTGGAAAATCTCCGGATGCGGCAGGCACACGCGGTTCACGTCACCCTCCGCCTCATCCAGATCAAGGCGGAACTTGGCGCCTTCCTTCAGATCCTCGGCCCCATTGGCAAACACACCGACCCGCAGCTTCGGTCCCTGCAGGTCCGCCAGAATGGCAATCGGGCTGTCCAGATCCTGTTCCACCTGGCGGATGATCTTGTGCTTCTCGGCAATTTCAGGGTGGCTGCCGTGCGACATGTTCAACCGGAACACATCGGCACCCGCCTCATGCAGGGCGCGGATCGTTTCATAGGTCTCCGAAGCCGGCCCCAGGGTGGCGACAATCTTCACATTGCGCGAACGTTTCATAGGGGTCTTCTCCTCCGGACCTGAAATATGTTACCGCAAACAGCGTTCAGGGTGCTTATCCCTCAATTCCCATTCTGCCGCAACTCCCGTAAACAGCTTGCGGCAAAACATATCAGGCTCATGACATACACACCCTATTTTGTTCACGGCGCAGACCGTCCCGCACGCTGGCTGATCACCTGCGACCACGCAACCAACCATGTGCCGCCTTTTGCCGGCGGCGGCGACCTTGGTCTCCCGCACGAGGACATGGAGCGCCACATCGCCTATGACGTTGGCGCCTATGAGGTGTCCAAGCTTCTGGGCGAGATGCTGGACGCGCCGGTGGTGGCGTCGAACTTCTCGCGGCTGGTGATCGACCCCAACCGCGGCGAGGACGATCCGACCCTGCTGATGAAGCTTTACGACGGCACCATCATCCCGGCCAACCGCCACGCGGGCGAAGCCGATCTGAAGGAGCGGCTGGAAGGCTGCTACCGCCCCTATCACCGCGCCCTGGCGCGGCTGGCGGAACGCCCCCGCACGGTGATCGTTTCGGTCCACAGTTTCACCCGCCAGCTGCGCGGACGGCCCCCGCGGCCCTGGGAGATCGGCATTCTGTTCCCCAAGGGCGAGCGGTTTTCCCCTTTCGTGATCGACGAACTGAAAGCCGAGGGCGGCCTGTGCGTGGGCGTCAATGAACCTTACACCGGCTATCTGCCCGGCGACGCGATTGAGACCCACGCCACCAAGCCGGGCCGCCTCAACACGCTGATCGAGCTGAGGAACGACCTGATTGCCGAGCACAAGGGCCAGCACATCTGGGCCGAACGCCTGGCCTGTGTCCTGCCCAAGGCGCTGGAGACCTCTGGCCTCTGAACCGGAATCCGACGCGAATTCCGGTCAGGGAAAATCGATTTTTCCTGGCCGTTTTCCTCGAAGAAAAACGGCCCCGCGTTGCTAAACTGGCAGAAAATCCCCATATCCGTAACGGAAACGCGGGCGAAACGGGAAAGGAGTTATCATGACCCTGGACATCCTCTCTGCCTTTTTCGGCTGGCTGACCGTGCTGCATCTTGGCTTGTTCACCCTGTCTGCCCTTTTGCTGCTGGCCCTGCAGGATTGGGTCGCCGGCCTGCACGCCCGGATGTTCGGCCTGGCGCCTGCCGATGTCAGCCTCACCATCTACCGCTGGCTGGGCACCTATAAGATCGTGATCTTTGCCACCGCGCTGGGACCGTGGGTTGCGCTGCAGCTGATCTGACGCCCTTTGTGATCCCATTGCCCGCGCCGGCTTCGACTGTTAGGCCTGTGCCAGACGCCAATATTCACTCCGGAGCCACCGCCATGGACAAGCAAACCGAGACCGAAATCCAGGCCGCCGCCTTCCGCCGGTTGCAAAAGCACCTGATGGAAGACCGCACAGACGTTCAGAACATCGATCTGATGAACATGGCCGGTTTCTGCCGCAACTGCCTGGCGCGCTGGTACCAGGAAGCCGCCAATGAACGCGGCATCGAGATGGACAAGAATGAAGCCCGCGAGGTCTATTACGGCATGACCATGGCCGAGTGGAAAGCCAACTATCAGACCGAGGCGAACGCCGAAAAGCAGGCCGAATTCGAGGTCGCGTTCAAGGAAAACGTGACGGACAAGCGATAGGCTGGTCAGCAGGATTTTCAGGCCGCCGCGAGCGAACGGGCGGTTTCTGCGGCCAAAGAACGGCGGTGAGTATCACCGCCCCGCCCAGAACCGTCGTCAGGCCCGGACGTTCCGCCAGGATCAAAAAGGCTAGCAATGGCGCCAGCGGCGTCTCCAGCGCTGACAACAGCGCGGTTTCTGCCGCAGGCAACCGCCGCGCGCCCTCGCACAGCGTGACCGAGGCCACCGCAAAGACCAGCCCGAACAGCACCAGCACCGGCAGCTCCCCGGCTGGAACCTCTGCCACCGGCGCCATCAGGGCAGCCGCCGGCAACAGCAGCAACGAAGACACCGCGTTGGGCAGTGCTGCAGGCACATCAGGCCATTTGCGGTAGGCGGTCATAATCCCCGCCATCATCAGCGTCATGAACAGCGCCAAGGCATCGCCCGCCAGACTGCCCTGCCCCAGCGAGCCTGAGACAATGATCCCCACCCCGGCCAGCGCTGCAGCACTTGCCAGCAGCACCCGGCGCGCCGGTGCTTCGCGCAGCACCAGCCAAGCCAGTCCCGCAGCGGCCAACGGCGCTGCCGCATAGATCAGCGCCACATTGGCCACGCTGCTCAGCTTGAAGGCTGGAATAAACGCGGCACTGCCCGCAGCCCCCATCACCGCTATCAGCCAGGCGCGGCGGTCAAAAACCCGGGCTTCTCCTGCAAGCTGTCCGCGCAAGCCCAGATACGCCAGCGTAAACCCCGCTGCGGCCAGCCCGCGCCAGAAGATGATGACCCATGCTGCCGCCGTGACGGAACGGGTGAATATCCCCGCCGAGCTGAAGACCGCGGCAGAGACCGCAATCAGGAGTATTCCCGCCATACGCTGAGAGATATTGAGTGACATCAAGGCCCGGCCCTCCAGTTTTCCGGGCCTGCCTATCACTGCGCTGCTGACACCTGGGCGTCAGCAGCGGGCTGCCTGTCCGCATTGGATCGCGGCGCAGCCACTCCCATATTGTTTCATCCCGGCAATCAGCCTCTCCCGCGCCCGCGCGAAACTCCGGCCCATTGCGGATGAAGTGGATGGCTCCTGCTCCACCGGCGTCGTGATGCGCCATAATGCAGTTGTCATGAACTGCTAGGAAAGGAGCCAGCCAATGACAGTTAAAACCGTAGGTCTCGATCTGGCCAAGGACGT
>NZ_LUKH01000102.1:0-6453 GCF_001593695.1 Leisingera sp. F5
CCGCCGCGGGCTGGAAAGCCCCGCCACCCATCACTTGGTGATCACGCCGCAGGACGGGACCGACCTGCCGGTCCGGCCACGGGTGCTGCGGGTGCTGGCTTCGGGGGATCTGGTGCTGCGCGATGAGGCGGGCACAATCATCACTTATGCGGTCTCTGCAGGCGAGACCATCGGGTTTTCCGCAGCGGGTATCGAAGCGACCGGTACGACTGCATCCGTGGCCGGGTGGTACTGATGCTGGGGCTGGGGCATTCCGCCACCAGGTTGACCGGCCAGGGGGCTGCTCAGTACCCGTTCACGCCCGGTGCGCTGTTTGATTCACCCGGCGCGCTTGGCGGCTATTGGGATCCGTCCAGCACCGGCGGGATGTTTCAGGACATCAAAGGACGGGTGCGGGTGGCCGGCCCTGACGATCCGGTGGCGCTGATACTGGATGGCGCACAGGGCGTTATGGCCGCTGCGGGCGCCGGGCCGCTGGCGCAGCGTCTCAGCGGGCAGGGGGCGGAGCTGTTCGCGGCACCGTACTCAACCATCGGGAACTTCGCCGGCAATGGCGACGGCAGTTTTACCTGCACCGGCGATGGTTCCGGCACATCCTATGTCTACAAGGATGGGGCCGGGATCGTAGTAGGGGATTGGTACCTCGTCTCGTTCGAAGTCTTCGGCTTTCTGTCGGGGGGCTTTCGCGCCAGGGTGGGGACCAGCGCGGATGATGCGGGCATTGGCCCCTGGCAGGTCGCCAATGGCATGGCTGAGGTCCTGCTGCGCGGCGACGGGGCCGGCGGCAACTTCTGGATCGAGGGCACGCCCGCGACCCAGGGATCGGTGCGCGCTGTTTCGGTCCGCCATCTCCCTGGCCTCCCTGCGTTGCAGGAGGGGGGGGACAGCTTCAGGCCCCTGCTGATGCAGGAGCCGGGCAGCGGTGCCTGGTATCTGTCAAACGACCAGGCCGGCGATAGGCTGACGGTACCGCTTCCGGATCTGGGGGCGGACGCCACCGAATGGCGCGCGGATGAAACCGGTGTGGTGATCAACGGCGGCCAGACCATCACAGCGGGGCCTCGGGATTTTCCGGTCAGTCAAAGGCTTTACGCTTATGGTGTCGCCAATAGGGCGCTGACAACAGTGGAGACCGCAAACCTGACTGCCTGGCTCAATAGCAAGCGCGGGGTGTGACCGGGGGTGAGGCTGGGGGTGCAATACCTTGCCAGGGCTGGTCCGGACAGGCTGCTTGCGGCCCGCTGTCTTCAGCGGCCCGCAAGTGTGCTGCCAGGTTCAGGCGAGTTCCCTGGACAGCGCGGTGAAACCCTGTTCTATTGCCGAGGCGGCCTTGATCAGGTTTTCCCCGCCCGATGCGATGCTGGTCACTGCGGTTGTAAGGCCCAGGCTGCCGATCCAGATTGCCCATTTGGTCCAGACCGGATCCTTGTGGCGCAAGGCATCAACGGCCTTCTGTGCATTGTCGCGGAATTTCTCCGCCGGCTTGATGCTGACGTGATAAGCCTCGATATCCTTAATCAGCTGCGCCGTGGCTTTGCGGGCCGCTTCCATGGCTGCGAACAGCCCGTCCAGTTTCTTGCTTTTATAGTTGCGGTCCTTGGCCATCTTGCCCAGCTTCTTCTCGATCTCCTTGTCAAGCTTGCCCTGCTTGTCCAGCAGCTTGTTCAGCTCTTTGCCGAGGCCCGCAATTTCCAGGTCGATGTTCTTGAGCTTGGCCTTGTATGTCTCCAGATGCTTGTCCACCCGGTTGAAGCTCGCGGTTTCAATCTTCAGAAAATCGGCCAGGAATTCCTTGCCGATCTCCTTGGCCTTCACTTTGGCCTTGGATTGCTTTTGATATTCCGAGACCAGCTGTTTCAGCGCTTTCTCCAGTTCGCCATGGATCTTGGCGATGTCAGACGTCACCTTTTGAACTGCGCGCGCCACCGAGACGATGCTTTGCGCGATGCCGTAAATGCTGGCGGCAATCGACACGCCGCCGGTCACCGCACCCGCCGCCAATGAGGCGGTGCTGCCGATGGCGCAAACGCTGCCCAGGACAATCGCGCTGACCACCTTGATGCGGTACTTCTTGCGGTCCTTGTTGGCCTGCTTCCACTTGTCGAAATGTTTGGCTGCCACCTGTTCGATCGATTTTTCGTACTTCGCAAAGATCTTCTTGAGGTCGGCGTCCAGCTCTTTGCACTCCTTATCGGTCAGCGGCAGCACCGAGCCCAGATCGTTTGCCTGGCTGACACGCAGGCTGCAATCGGCCAGAAGCTTTTTGTATTCCTTGGTAGCGTCATCATACAGTTTGGCGACAAAGCGGGCGTCAGTGTCCAGTTCGGCGGCGACTTTCTTATCGACTTCCACGGTTGCCGCAAAATTCATATTGCCGAGCTGAACAAACTTCGGCTTCACAGCCTTGGCCACCTCGTTCTTGACGTCTGCCTTGATGATTGTGAGTTTTTCGGTTGCCATTATGCTCTCTTGTGCCTCTACAGGTCTATTGGCCGGTTGGACGCCATAAAACAGCTTGGAAACACAACGAAACGAATAAACCGGCCTGCTCATTGGCCGCTTTAGCCATCAGACGGTTAGAAAAAAGCAAAAGCTTCCTGCCAGGCCTAAGACCAGAATGGCATCTGCTGTTTCAGGACGGAAAATCAGCTTTGCGATGAGGGGTATCAGCAGTCCTGCCGAACCGGTGTCTTGGCGGGGACGGTGGTAGGCCCGGCAGGATTCGAACCTGCAACCAAAGCGTTATGAGCGACCGGGGTTTGCACTAATGTATTGCAAAATAACGAATTTAGTTTTCCTTTGCGAAGGAAAATGGCGTAGTTGAGCCTGTTGCGCAGCATTTTTTGGTCGAAGCAACCTGCAAGAACATCGTCGGTCTTAGAACGCGCGGCTGAGCTCTAAGGCCCAGCCGCATGCTAAGTCGGATTTAGCACAGATCGTAGACTTCTACTGCAGCGGCCTCTTTTCTTAGATGATCGGGAGCGAAGCGAGCATAAATTTTTCGCGTGGTTTGCACATCGTCATGTCCTAAATACTGAGAAATTCTTTCCATCTCGCACCCCGCAGCGGCCATCCAAACCGCGGAGCTGTGTCGGAGATCATGACGTGTTACATGTCCCAGCCCAACCCCTTTCGCCCGGTTGTGAATCGGCATGCGAAATTGACCCACTTGGGTGGGTTATGAGCGAGTAAAATTGACCCACCTGCCACGTTAGCATCCGCGCCGAAAAGCGCGGAGGAAAGAGCAGGTGTTATTGATGGAAAGCGTGTCAAAGATCCGGCGTTGGGTATTGGTTGAGGGGCGCAGCATCCGATCTGTGGCGCGGGCAACCGGTTTGTCGCGGAACACGGTCAAGAAGTATCTGAAGGACGACAGCCCGCCAAGCTATCAGCGTCAAGCGCCACCGGTTCGGCATAAGCTGTGCGATGGATTTGACACGCGCCTTAAGGATCTCTTCGAGCAGGATCAAAAGCGCCCGCGCCGGGCGCGGCGGACAGCGCAGAAGCTTTACGAGCAACTTGTGTTGGAAGGGTATACCGGGTCCTATTCGCCTGTTCAGCGTTTTGTCCGCGACCTCAAGCGGGCCGGCGCCGGATCGGGAGATGCGTTCATTCCCCTGCATTTTGCTGCCGGTGATGCGCTCCAGTTTGACTGGAGCGAAGAGCGCGTTGCCCTTGGTGGTGTCGAGCAGAAGGTGAAGGTTGCCCACTTCCGGCTGTGCCACAGCCGGAAACCCTTTGTCGCCGCCTACCCCGGCGAGAGCCAGGAGATGGTGCTGGATGCCTTTGTGCGGGCGCTGTCCTTCTACGGCGGGGTTCCGCGACGGGTGATAATCGACAATCCCAAGACGATGGTGGTTTATGTCTCCCGCTCGAAAGACCGGGTGTTCCATCCGCGTTTCCTGGCGTTGATGAACCACTATGTAATGGAGCCGGCTGCCTGCACACCCGCGTCGGGTTGGGAGAAGGGGCAGGTCGAGAACCAGGTTCAGTTTTTGCGAGGCCGATTGTTTGTTCCCATGCCAGCTTTTGATGATCTCGATGCCTTGAATGACTGGCTGCGCCTGCGTTGCGAGGAACTGGCAAACCGGCTTCATCCTGAACACTCGGCTCGCACGATTGCGGAGGTTTTTGAAGATGAGCGTGCCGAGCTGCGCCCCTTGGGGCGGGCTTTTGATGGCTATGTGGAGAAGACGGTGCGCGTCCGCTCCACCTGCCTGGTTCAATATGCCAACAACCGCTACAGCGTGCCTTCCCGGTTTGCAGGCCAGCATGTCTCCCTGCGCGCTTATGCGGACCGGATCGTGCTGGTGTCAGATCAGGACGTCATTGCCGACCACAAACGCCGCTTCACCCGCAATGTCAGCTACTTTGAGCCTTGGCACTATGTTCCTCTGCTGGATCGCAAGCCCGGCGCCTTGCGCAATGGGGCACCCTTCGTGGACTGGCAGCTGCCCGAGGCCATGCATCGGATCAGGAAACATTACATGGCCGGCAAAGGCGGGGATCGGGAATTTGTCGACCTGCTTCTGCTGGCACAGGACCACGGGATCGAGGTGGTCGAGGCGGCTTGCGAACTGGCGGTGGAGCAAAACACCCTGCGCCTGCCCGCCATCATCAACCTGATCAACCAGTTGGTGGAGCCGGTCATCACGCCGCTCAGCGACGCCTATACCTACCCGCAGCTGACCTTGCGGCCCGAGGCCGATTGCAAGCGCTATGAGGCGCTGTGCTCGGCTGAGGAGGCTGCCGCATGAACGCCCTCATCGATCAACTGACCGCCCTGAGGCTGCACGGGATGGCAGCTTGCGCCCATGATTTGCTGTCCGCGCGCAAGCCGCCAAGTCTGACCACAGCGATAAAGCAACTGATCGACGCCGAGACTGTAGAGCGCCGGGTGCGCTCCATCCAGTATCAAATGCGCATCGCGAAGTTCCCGCATCACAAGGATTTTGCCACCTTCGATTACGGCGCGGCAGCGGTCACCAAGGCCCAGATCGACCCCTTCTGCTCAGGTCAGTTCACTGAAGAGGCGCACAACCTCATTCTGGTGGGCGGAACCGGGACAGGAAAAACCCACATCGCCATCGCACTTGGCACCACATTGATCAATAACGGCAAGAAGGCCCGTTTCTTTAACGCGGTCGATCTGATCAATGCCCTGATCAAGGAACAGGCCGACGGCAATACCGGGAAGATCATCCGGCAACTGTCGGCACTGGATTGCGTTATCATCGACGAGTTGGGCTATATCCCGTTCCCGAAATCCGGCGGCGCACTGCTGTTCCACCTGATCAGCAAGCTCTACGAGAAAACCAGCGCCATCATCACCACCAACATCATCACCACCAACCTGGAGTTCGGGGAATGGGTTGCTGTCTTTGGCGATGCGAAGATGACGACCGCCCTGTTGGATCGCGTCACGCACCACTGCGCCATTATCGAGACTGGCAACACTTCATACCGCTTCGCGCAGAGCAAAAGCCGCAGAAAAAAATAGCGCGCTGCAAGCAAAGCCCCCAGGCGGACTCGCTAAATGAGGGCGGCCCGCCTGGGGGCTTTGCCACCCCAACGACGGGTCAAAATCAAACGCTGAAACCGGGTCAGTTTTGAACGCTCATTGACACCTTCAGCGTGAAAATCCGCTTTGGCGTTTCTTGTAGTTCTTTACAACAAGCCTTTCAGTTCAGATCCGATGTCTGCAACTCGGGCGGGGTTCGGTGACATTCCAGTCTCGGTCAACCGTTTGGCCTCCATGTAGGCGCGAGGGTCGTTGATCGCGTCGAAAGCCAACAATTCGTTCTGCTCGAAATACCAGAAAGACCAGCGACGCTGCTCGTTTCGCGGCTAACGATAGCATCATACCCTGTCGACAGCCTGACTGTCCGTCATCAAATGAAGTGGACCAGTTGATCTGAACGCGATCGGGAGGATCTGGTTCATGGGCATTGATCCTAAGCGGCGCATCGGCGAACGACACCCGGTGCAGTCGGATACGGTCTGCCCACCCCCAACTCAGGCTGCGCCGCTCAAGGACGCCCGCCAAACGCGGAACCGCCCCTGCCCTGTCACCTCCTGCACCAGGTTCTGCGCCTCAAACCAGGCAATGTTCCTTTGCACCGCCGCCCGGCTGGCGCCGCTCAGCTCTTCGGCCAGCGGGGCTGTCACCAGCGGCCAGCTGCGGAACACCTCGATCAATCGCGGCGGAGTGCGGCCCGACAGGGATTTGGTGCAGGTGCGGGCGCCGCTCTCCCACTGGTCTAGCTGATCGAGGTGGCGCATCGCGCAGAGGATCCCCTGGTCCACCGCCAGCAGCCAGCGGTGCTGCCGCTCCCGCGGCTCCCCGCCGCCGCGCAGCCCGCCTGCCCCGCTCATCAGCACCGGCGCAAAAAGCGCACCGCCCTGCCCTTCGCCGGCTGACATGCGCGCCGCAACCACGGCGCCTTCCAGAAC
>NZ_LUKH01000103.1:0-6442 GCF_001593695.1 Leisingera sp. F5
GTGCTCTCTCGTGCCTCTACAGGTCTAGTGGCCGGATGGATGCCCTAAAACAGCGTGGAAACACAACGAAACGAATAAAACCGGCCTGCTCATTGGCCACTTTAGCCATCTGGCGGTTAGAAAAAAGCAAAAGCTTCCTGCCAGGCCGGGGATTTGAATGGCATCGGCCGTTTCCGGACGCAAATCGGTGGATCGGGAAGACCATGCCGTCGCTGGGTTCCTTGTCCGGATAGCGGTTTGGATTGCCGCCCCAGGTCTTCCAGAAGGCGTGAGGGCTTTGCAGAGTAATCTTGCGCAGGCCGGTAGAGGATACCGAAGGGCCATTGCAAACCTTCTGGCTGTGATACCAATCCATACTCATCCGGTACGCGCCTGAGGCCTCAACCGTCTGGCCGTCCGGAATTTCTGTGATGAAAGGTGCGTCGTACATGGTTGCTCCTTTTGGAAAAATCCCCGGCGGTCTCGGGTGAGTGCGGAGGCCAGAGGAACGCTGGCCTTGATGATGACCTATTCGGATGAGTGGGAATTCAACCGCACGCACCTGATGAAAATCCTCTGCATGGGCAGGGACAAATTCCAGCGCGTGATGAAGGAACTAGGGGAATTTGGTTATGTGGAACTGGACGTGTCGCGGTTTGATGCCGCTCCTTTGATAGCATTTACTGCAGCAAAGGAGACGGGCTATGGGACTGAAACGGACGGATGAATTTCGCCAAGATGCGGTGCGGATCGCACTGACCAGTGGGCTAACGCGTAAGCAGGCGGCTGATGATCTGGGGGTTGGCATGTCGACGCTGAACAAATGGATCACAGCACATCCACTGCCCGGCAGTGCATGTTTACATGCATGAGAGGGGAGGCACGGACGTGGTTTCGAAAGAGGATTTGGACCTCGCCAAAGAGAATGAGCGGCTTCGGCGTGAGATCCGGCTTCTCAAGGAGGAGAGGGAAATCCTAAACTGAAG
This sequence comes from Leisingera sp. F5, assembly GCF_001593695.1. NCBI lineage: Bacteria > Pseudomonadati > Pseudomonadota > Alphaproteobacteria > Rhodobacterales > Roseobacteraceae > Leisingera > Leisingera sp. F5. The sequence goes on from NZ_LUKH01000103.1 coordinate 966, forward strand.
AGGATCAGGAAATGATCCGGGGGATCATTTACCCGATGAAGGCCACCCAGTTCTTTGCGGGCCTAAAGCAATGAGATTTAGGTTTGTCGAAGAGCATAGGGCCCACTTCCCGACCAACCGTTTGTGCGGCGTTGTTGGCGTCAGCACACGTGGACTACGCGCATTCCGCCGCCGCCCTGCCAGTCGCAGACAGCGGTCTGACCTGGTCACGCTTGCACATATCAAAGAACAATCCCGTCTCGGCCTTGGCAGCTATGGTCGTCCGCGCATGACTGAAGAGTTGAAGGAGATCGGTCTGGATGTTGGGCACCGCCGTGTGGGGCGGTTGATGCGTCAGAACGGCATATCAGTGGTTAGAACCCGCAAACAGTGAGGCCATTTCCGCCATTGGTCCGAGGACAATGGGCGAACGTCACAACCGACAGCGACCACAAGTTCAATATCGCACCGAACCTACTGGATCGTGACTTCACCGCTGACATGCCAAACCAAAAATGGGCTGGTGACATCAGTTACGTTTGGACTCGTGAAGGCTGGTTGTATCTCGCTGTGATCCTAGACTTGCATTCCCGGCGTGTCATCGGTTGGGCCGTCAGCAACCGCATGAAGCGGGACCTGGCCATCAGGGCGTTGAAAATGGCGATTGCATTCCGGTCACCACCGAAAGGCTGCATTCATCACACGGATCGTGGGTCGCAATATTGTTCTCACGATTATCAGAAAATCCTGCGCCAGCATGGCTTCACGGTGTCCATGAGCGGCAAAGGCAATTGCTACGACAATGCCGCCCCCTCTCGGCAGCATGCTTTGCATGCGCCTGCCGGGCAATGGCCGAAACATTCTTCAAAACCATCAAGGCCGAGCTGATCTGGCGACGGTCGTGGGAAACACGACGGCAGGCTGAGGTGGCCGTCTTTGAATACATCAACGGCTTCTACAATCCGCGTCGAAGGCACTCAGCACCGGGTTGGGAAAGCCCGGTCGCTTTCGAACGGAAAGTGGCCTAAACGAGCACCTGGGGCGGCACAAAAACGCGACAGGTCCAATGTAAGAAGGCACGCCGCGTAGAATGAACAGGTCCGTCAGCGCGTCGATGACTTCGGTCGAGTTCAGCTTCCGCTTTACCCGGATCGAAAGACATTCCCGGCTGTATTCATCCAGGATGTTCAATGTTCTAAAAGCCCTTCCGTTTTCAGGGGAAATGATCCCCCGGATCATTTCCTGATCCTTCAAACTCTGTCCGGTGATGCACGAAGTCGTACGACCAGACATGATTGCGATATTCAGGACGAAGCCGGACGCATGATCCATCGTTCATCCAGAGCCGTCCCTTCTTGGGTTGCTTCATTGGAACCTTCAGCCCCTCTCGCCGCCATAGACGTTCAACACGCTTGTCGTTCACCCATTGCCTGGCAGGCGATTGCGAAGCAACCTGCCGAGAGGGGGCCAGCCAGCGTCCCGCAGCAAGGCCGCAACCCGGCGGTAGCCATACCGGCCGAATTGGCGTGTCAGCTCGATCATGTCGGCGACCAGGCTTTCCTCGTCAGCACGCCCATGTGGCAACCGACGCTGCGTGGATCGGTGCTGACCCAGGACGCGGCACACACGACGTTCGGAAACCTTCATTTGGCTGCGCACATGATCGATGCAGGCACGGCGGCGCGAGGGGCTCAGAAGTTTCCCTTTGCGGCTTCTGACAGGATTAGTTTGTCGAGTGTAAGATCTGAAACGGCACGGCGAAGGCGCTCGTTCTCCTTCTGGAGCCGCTTCAGTTCCTTGAGTTGTTCTGTGCCCATTCCGCCGTACTTCTTCTTCCAACGGTAATAGGTTTTTCCGTCACACTGATCTGCCGAATGGCGTCTATTCGGGGCATGCCTTGCCCCATCAGAACTTCAACCTGCCGTAACTTCACGACAATCTCTTCAGGCTTGGGTCTCTTAATCGCCATCTATGGTCCTCCGCTTTCCTAATCATATGGGCGGACCACTTCTTTGGGGGAGGCTCACCGCTACATTTTTTTTTGCGCAAAACCACCGGGATGTTCTTGCACCAGAACGCAATTATAAAGGACGCTGCAGAACTTTCAGGCAACCGTCCGGGCGACTTCATCTACGAACCAGCGCATCGCCGGATTGAATTGCCCGCGCTCGTGCCAAAGCAGGTAATACGGAAACTGCGCTCCCGATCTGAACGGTACAGAGACGACGCTGGAGAAAGCCGAGAGTTGCTCACCCAATCGCGATGGAACGGCCGCGACGGCATCGCTGTTCGCCACATGAAACGGCATGGCGGTGAAGAAAGGCACGGAAAGCATCGCTGGCGCCTCATCGCGCTCGATTCGCATGACGGTGTCGGCGCGCAGACGGTCTACAGTCGGGTAACTGAACTCGATCTGCCGGTAAGGTGCGATATCCGGTGGATCAAGCAAGCCTTTCCGGTTTGCCAGCTCAAGCAAAGGATGGCCTTTGCGCATGAGCAGAACATAACTGTCGGTGAACAGCTTCCTGACGATCAGATCGCCCTTCACTCTCAGCCCTGCATAGAAGACGAAATCGATTTCACCTTCCAATATCATAGAAAAACTGTTCGGCACCAAGGGCGTTACATTGACCTGGATATGCGGCGCGGTTTTGACCAGCCGGTCCATAAGCGGCCCGATCACACAGGCTGCTGCATAGTCGGTGGCTGCAATCCGAAAACAGTGGCGGGAGTTTTCCGGGCTGAAATGCGGCGGCTGAAAAACAGCCTCGATTGAATTGATGGCATCAAGCACCGGCCCTTTCAGGGACAACGCGTGATCCGTCAGCTGATACCCTGCCTGTGTTCGGATCAGCAGCGGATCGCCAGTCAGATCGCGAATACGCGCAAGAATGCGGCTGGCGGCCGGCTGGCTGATTTCAAGCAGTTCCGCCGAGCGCGTCACGCTGCCGGTTTGCAAAAAAAACCTTAGGAACCGCAGAACGCGAAAATCCATCGAGGCCAAATCTGCATTCATTTTCTGCATGATGGCCATGCTAATACCGTCATTCCGATTATGTCAATCCAAGCGCATTTAACCTTCATCGAAGTTACCCCTGATGAGGAAGATCCCATGAAAAAAGCCCTTTTGATCGTTGCTGCCGGCACCTTGGCTTTTGGTGCCAGTGCCGCACATGCCGATGTCTCGACCGCAACCCAGGACTTGAATGGCGACGGTGTTGTCACCTTCGAGGAATTCGTGGACAGCCACGCCGCGGGTATTGCGCGCACGCAGGCCTTCCTCGACCGCCACAGAGGTATTTTCGATGCCGCCGATACCAATGGTGACGGCGTTGTTGACCAGAGCGAAAGCCAGGGCGGAGCCACAGGCAAGGTCAAAGCTAAAAACACCAAAAAGTCCTGAGCCAGAATACTGGCGAAACTCCCGCCCCAATCAATCTCTAAGGATCGACCATGTTCAAACCCGCACTCGTTTCCGCTGCGCTGCTTGTTGCCGCTGTGGCAGCCTCAGATCCTGCTAATGCCGCAGACCAGGACACAAGCTGGACCGCAGAACTCAGCGCAATCAACGACGTAACCGGGAAAAGCTATGAATACGCGGTGTCCGGGTATCGCATCCGCATGGACTTTATCGCCCCGGACCGCATTCGATGGACCCGCGTTGAGGCTCCGGATGGCACTGCAGGCACTTCGGGTGAGGAAGAGATCGTGCATACCGATCTACGCCCAGGCGTCTTTGTGATTGCCTTCACCGAGGCCGATGGAAACGTGGTGGATGTCTTCGACATTCAGCGCAACCGGCTGTTTGTCAATTACATCACAAATGATGGAACGCGCTTTCACAGTGAGGCTGTGATCGAAGACGTGTCTCAATGACCCGAAGGAAGACTGAAAATGGATGTAACCCGCAGAATGTTTGCCGGGCTGATTACGGGCTCGGCAGTTGCCGCGAGCCTTCCTGCCGCGGCGCAAACGACCGCTTCACCGATGTATGAGGTCCGCGATGTGACCTTTCCCAGCGGTGCCGAGACACTGGCCGGGAAACTTTTCATGCCTCCCGGCGAGGGACCATTTCCAGCTGTGGCAGTGGTTGGCCCGGTGGCCTTTGTGAAAGAGCAGTCACCGGTGCAATACGCTACGCGCTTGGCCCGCCAGGGGCTGGCCGTGCTGATTTTTGATCCGCGCTATCACGGGGCCAGCTCGGGTGAGCCGCGCCGTTTTGAATCCGGCGAGGCAAAAATAGAAGATATCGGCGCCGCCCTGACATTCCTGTCCGCGCAGGACGGCGTGGCACAGGACAAGCTTGGTGTTTTAGGCATCTGCCAGGGGGTGAACTGGGCGATAGAAGCCGCGGTTCGTGACCGCCGCGTGTCAGCGCTTGGGATCGTGGCCGGGCACTACCTGACCCCCGCCACGGCAACACTCTACCTAGGGGACGACCAAGCGATTGCTGCACGTATGGAGCGTGCCGCCGAAGCGCGGGCTGTCTACGAAAAAAGCGGCGAGATCCGCTATATTCCGATTATCGGATCGGACGAGGCCTTGCTGACGGCTGAACTCATAGCGCAGTGGTACGCGCCTTGGGACAACCGCTCCCCTTGGTTTGCCTATCGGGGCGGGTGGGAGAACCGCATCACCGCGATGAGCGAAGAAGTCATCTGGGGCTGGAAGATCAACGAAACGGTTACCAGGCTTCAAACGCCTGTACTGATGGTGCATGGCGACAAGGCTGCATCAGGTCCCATGATCCCCCGTCAGCTGTTCGATACGATTCCTGCGGCAGACAAGGCACTTCATTGGATCAAAGGCGCAAACCAGCTGCAATTCTATGAAGACCCGCTGGTCATAGATGCCGCCCTGGCCCCGCTTGCTGCGCACTTCAAGAAAGGGCAATGAACCGGCACTATAGAGAAAGGCGAACAAAACCGGGCTTTGATGCGCTTCACACGAAGAAACGCGTTCCGCCCGGCACAATCTAGCCGCAATGTTCAGCTGGGCGGTAACCTGTGTGCTGTGTGAGCGAAACTCTGAGCCCTCGCCGGCATTTGGTGGGGGTTTCTCTTTACCCTTTGCTGCAGCCGGTTTCGATGTATGCGCCCGTGAAATCCTGGAAAGTGCAATGTCTGCTTCTTACGCCTAACGGCATCCTGGCCTGCTGCCGAGTTTGAGACCGCAGCAAATGGCGGTAAAAATCCCGAGTCGCGGCCGGTCCGCTGTTTGGTGGTCAAAGTCCGCTTTGGCTTCCCTTAACGTTTCACGCAATGTTCGCTTCGAACTGCCTGCCATCATGCCCTGGAGTGCCCGAGATCCGCTCTGGCCTTCCAGGGAGGTTGCTTGGTCGCCGCAGCACCGCAAGGCGGCAGTGAGCCCATATCTGCGCAAAAACCACCACTTTGGCCCGGCACGTATAGCATGGTCCCTGGAGCGCTATTTTGACATGAAAGTCTCCACTACAGGGGTCTATCACGTTCTGCGCCGCAATGGTTTGAACCGGCTGC
>NZ_LUKH01000104.1:0-6383 GCF_001593695.1 Leisingera sp. F5
GTCTGGCCGATTTCAGCCCGGAAATTCTTGTCCGCCTTTACCGAAACCAGAGCCCCGCCCACGCGCACCGAGATCATCGTTGCGTCGCCCAGCAGTTCCATCGTGTAGATCGGCGCGTTGATCTGGCCTTCGCCGGGTGCCGCGATGCTGGCGTCCTCGGCCCGGAAACCCAGTGTGAGCGGTCCGTTCGGGGCGTTCAGCCCGCTGATTTCCACGTTCTTTGCGCGGAGGGTGCCGCCCTGGATCTCGCCCTCCATCAGGTTCATCGCCGGGTTGCCGATGAAGCTGGCGACAAAAGTATTAGCGGGCCGGTCGTAGATTTCGGTCGGTGAGCCCACCTGCTGAACCACGCCCTTTTTCATCACCACGACGCGGTCGGCCAGGGTCATCGCCTCGATCTGGTCGTGGGTCACGTAGATCGTGGTCACAGCCAGCTCGTGGCTGAGGTTCTTGATCTGGGCGCGGGTGGAGACGCGGAGCTTGGCATCGAGGTTTGACAGCGGCTCATCCATCAGGAAGACATTGGGTTCGCGCACAATGGCGCGGGCCAAAGCAACGCGCTGGCGCTGGCCGCCGGAGAGTTCGGCCGGCTTGCGGTGCAAAAAGTCGTCCAGTTCCACCATCGCCGAGGCGCGGTGGACCTTCTCGTCATGAGTCTTGGGGTCGATGCCGCGCACCTTCAGCGGAAAACGGATGTTCTCGTAGACGTTCATATTGGGGTAGAGCGCGTAGGACTGGAATACCATCGCCACGTCGCGGTCCTTGGGTTCCATGTCGTTGACGCGCTGACCGTCGATCAGAATGTCGCCCTCAGAGGCTTCCTCCAGCCCTGCAATCATCCGCATAGTGGTGGTCTTGCCGCAGCCCGAAGGCCCCAGCAGCACCAGGAACTCCTTGTCGGCAATGGTCAGGTCGAAGTTGTCGACGCCGACGAACGACCCCCAGCGTTTGCCAACATTCTGCAGTTGTATCTCGGCCATGGCTTCCCCTCTGCCGGCTGTGACCGGCCGTTTTGCATACGAATGCAAAGAGGGTAGAATTATAGATGACTTTTTGGCAAGACTTTTTTGCACACGTATGCAAGGGGCAACCTCTCATGACTGACTTTTCAGCGGAAAAGCAATTAATCCGAAACCTTTACACCGATTTGGACAGGTCGAAGGCAGGGCAAGCAGGCGAGGTGCTTGCGCGGTACTACGCCTCGAATCATATCTGGCGCGGCTACCATCCGTTCCATGAGCAGCAGGGCGCCGAAGCGGTCGCTGACGTGTTCTGGACCCCCTTGCGCGGGTCACTGAAGAATATGCAGAGGCGTGAGGACATCTTCATGGCGGGTGCCAACGCGATGGACGGGTTCGCTTCGGTCTGGGTGGTCTCGATGGGGCATCTGATGGGGCTGTTCGATGCGCCCTGGCTGGGGATCGCCCCGACCGGCAAGATGGCGTTCCTGCGCTATTGCGAGTTCAACAAGGTCGAAGATGGCAAGGTCACCGAAACGGCGATGTACTTCGATATACCGCATCTGATGATGCAGGCGGGCTTGCAGCCGTTCCCGCCGCAGACCGCCGCGCATCTGGTGCAGCCCGGACCGATGACCCATGACGGGCTGATGTTCGACCCGCAGCCGCCGGAGGAGGGCGAAAAGACCCTTGCAACGATCAACGCAATGATCTCCGACCTCGGCCAGTGGAAAAGCGGGCTGAGCCTAGAGGATGAGCTGCGCCGGACCTGGGCCGAGGACATGATCTGGTGGGGCCCTGCGGGGATCGGCGCCACCTATACGATCGAACGCTATGCCAAGCAGCACTCGGGGCCGTTCCGTGCGGGTTTCACAGACCGCTCCAAGACCAATCACATCTGCCGTCTGGCCGAGGGCAGTTTTGGCGGCTTCTTCGGCTGGCCGAACTTCACCGCCCGGCATACCGGCGGCTTCATGGGGATGCCCGCCACCGGCAAGACCGGTGAGTTCCGGGTGATCGACATCTACCGTCGGGACGGAGACAAGTTGGCTGAGAACTGGATATTCATCGACCTGCTGCACTTTTGGCATCAGCAGGGTGTGGACATCCTGGGGCGGACAACGGGGATTGAACAGCCATGATCGTCGACGCGCATCACCATCTCTGGGACCTGCAGGCGGTGCATTACCCCTGGCTGATGGAGGCCGGAGCCCGGCGGTTCTTTGGCGACCCGGCGCCGATCCAGCGGGATTACCTGATCGGGGAATTCCGTAAGGATGCCTCGGCCTTGGGCACCGGGGCTTCGGTGCATATCCAGGTTGGTGCAGCCGACGGCTGGCAAGAGGCGCAGTGGGTAGACAGCGTGGCCCGTGCCAATCCCGGCTGGGTGATGGCGCAGGTGGTGTTCTGTGATCTGACCGCAGCGGACAGAAACGCCCAACTGGACCGGTTCCAAAGCCTGGCCTCGGTGCGCGGCGTGCGCCAGATCGTCGGGCGGGCGCCGGGCGAGGATGCCGTGACCGGCACCAATACGCTGCTGGACGACCCACTGTTTCTGGACGGGCTGCGCGAGTTGGGCCGGCGCGGGCTGTCCTTTGATCTGCAATTGCTCCCCGAGCTTATGGAGAAAACCGCCGCGGTGCTGGCCCAGGCGCCGGAAACACAGGTGGCCCTGTGCCACGCCGGGTCGCCGCATGACAGGAGCCCGGCGGGCATTGCCGGCTGGGCAGAGGCGCTGCGGCATCTGTCTGCGCTGCCAACCGTCACCTGCAAACTGTCAGGACTAGGCATGTTCGACCATGGCTGGACCCAGGACAGCATCCGCCCGCTGGTCGAAATCTGCCTGGAACAGTTCGGTGCCGAACGCTGCATGTTCGGTTCCAACTTCCCGGTTGACAGCCTGTCTTCGGATTACGCCGCGCTTGCCGGGGCCTACCGCGCGCTTGTGCCGCCAGAGCAGCATGCCATGGTTTTCGGCGGCACAGCTGCGCGGTTCTATGGCCTGGCACGGCCTGCACAGGAGGGGTGAAGATGCTCTACAGCTTTGAAACAAGTGTCCTGCCTGAGTGGATCGACTATAACGGCCACATGCGGGACAGCTATTACGGGCTGGTTTTCAGCCTGGCGGTGGATGCCTTTCAGGACGAGGTTGGCTTTGACGAGGCTTACCGAAGGCGCACCGGCTGCACCATCTACCTGCTGGAGGATCACAAGTTCTTTCTCCGGGAGGTGAAGGAAGGTGCCCGAGTCCGGGTCGAAACGCGTATTGTCGGATGCGACAGCAAGCGGTTCCATCTGCACATGCAGATGTTCAACGGCACTGCTTTGGCCAGTGTTGGCGAGTTCATGGAACTGCACGTTTGTCAGCACCCCCAGCCGCACGCGATGCCCATGCCTGAAGAGATTTTGCAGAAGCTTGAGGCCGCCCGATTGTCCGAAAGCGAGGCTGCAAATCTGCCCAGACGATCGCGCGGCCTGTCACTTTAGGCAGTGGTTTAACAATCCAGGTTTGAAGCTTTAGTCAGCCCCCAGGTTGGCCTTTGCCACTTCTATCAGGTGCGAATGGCCGCTCTGGGTAAGCTGCGCTGCAGCTACGGCCCCCCCCCGATCAAGGGCAGCTTTGGGCCGTAGGCGATGGCAGCTAAGTACCGCATGGGCTTGCGGACTTGTCCATAACGCGCTGTACTACTTTGTGGTACTCTCCCCGAGAAATACGAGGCCAACTGTTTGCGCTCAAGCCCGAACCTTCCTCCGCTTCTATCGCTTCGTGCTTTTTCAGCTGTTGCGAGGCTCTTAAGTTTTCGAAAGGCCGCGGATGAATTGCTGATTTCGCAAAGTACGGTCAGCCATCACATTCGGCAGCTTGAAACGATGCTCGGAACGTCGCTATTCGCACGGCACGCCCGCAGCATCTCGTTAACTCCTGAGGGGGCGCGTTATCTCGTAGAAATCAACGCTGCTTTCCGTACGATCACGGATGCGACCGCAGAACTTCGGGCCGAAGCTGGGCGGGAGACGCTTCGCATCACAGCGCTGCCGTCCTTCTGCTCAATGTGGCTAATGTCGCGTCTTGCCTCTTTTTCGGATGTGCATCCAGGGATTGACATTGAACTGGATCCGACACTCGAGATTGTCAGCTTTGCTCGCGACGAGGCTGATCTGGGTGTGAGGTTCGGAACCGGCCCGTGGAAGGGTGTGGATGCCCGGCTGCTGCATGTCGAAAAGATTGCCCCCGTTGCACATTCCGAACGAACCTTTCCGCTCACAGACCTGTCTGACGAACAGCTACTCATGAGCCGTAAGGAGCAGGAATGGCAGTCTTGGGCGGAGACCCGCGGAATTGATATAGCGGGCGTGAAACGGATGCCGCTCAACGACTATAATGTGGTGATCCAGGCCGCAATCGATGGCGGAGGTGTGGCGATCGGTCGTCAGTTACTCGTTGAAACACTCGTGCGCGAAGGTCGGCTCACTTGGCTCGCAGCACCTGAGATAGTAGACGAAAACCTCGGCTATTGGCTGGTAAGTGCTGAAGGACGGCCTTTCACCCGCGCAATGTCGCTATTTGCTGACTGGCTCACCGAGGCTTTCGCGGAAACCGGTATTTGAGCCTTATCACCGAGCGATCTATTTAATCGATCACTAAAACGTCTCCTTCGAATTGGTAAGAAATCAAGCGTCAAATTACTTTCCTCCTTGTAACTGAAAGGAGGACCCCATGACTAAAGCGCGACCCGAAAACCGCCCAATGCACGGCCAAAAGGACCTGTTTTCAAATCTCGTCGATTGCGGGCCTGCGGCAGACAAGTTTGACGCGCCTGTCGAACTCGGCCTGCTTCAACGCATCGTCGTTGCCGGCTTCCACGTACTGACAACTCGTAAGACGCGACAGGCACTGGAAGGCCTCGAACGCGTTCATTTGCGCGACATCGGCTTGGAACCGAGCGATATTGATCGCGCAGTCCAAGAAACCGCTGACCAGGCCTCCGATGAATTCGCGCGCCGGTTACACGGTCGCTGGCATACCGCCGATCAAGGGGCTGGAAGCCTCAACGCCGAGATCAAATGCCTTTTGTCCGCCGGAGGGGGACAATGATGAGCATACGCAAGCCGTCCGCATACAAGAGCCAGGTCACACGCCGTACAATGCTGCAGTTGGCCGTGGCAGGCGCGTTCAGCGCGGGCCTTCGACCATCCCCGAGTTTTGGAGAACCCAACATGACACAACTGACACCTGCCGTACCGGCCGATGCCACATTTGAAGGTACTTGGCCTTTTCCCGCACACTACACCGACGCGCCCGGTTACGTCGCCCACTACGTTGATGTCGGCGAGGGGCCCGAGACTCTGCTTCTGCTGCATGGCGAGCCCACCTGGAGCTATCTTTTCCGGCACCAAATCGCCACGTGGTCGCGCCATCATCGGGTCGTGGCGGTTGACCATATGGGCTTTGGCAAGAGCGCCACGCCAGGCGACCGGACCTACTGGCTGCAGGACCATATCGACAATCTGGAGGCGGCCGCTCTTGCCCTCGACCTGCGCGACGTGACCCTTGTGATGCATGACTTCGGCGGACCGGCGGGTATGGGGTTCGCAATCCGCCATCCGGACCGGATAAAGCGGATTGTCTCCGTCAACGGGCCAACACCGTTCGGTCAGGCCGATCTCGTTGACCGGCTGATTGCGAATGCTGGCGAGGCCCCCTGGTTTCAGTGGATCCTGAAAGCGCAAGATGACGGCACCCTGGAACCGCTTCTGGGCCAGCTTGATTACACGATCCTGTCCACAATGAAGCTGAACGGTTTCGAAGACGCCTCAATCGTCACGGACGCTTGGCTCAAAGCCTATCGGGCGCCATTCCCAACACCGGAAGAAGCTGCCGGCGCGATTGGATGGGCCAAGGGATTTGCGACCGGAGCGCATAAGTTCGAAGAACCGGACGCGGCGGCCCGACTGGCGATCAGTGCGAAACCAGCACTCGCGATCTGGGGGGAAGAAGACCGCACGCTGCATGCAAAGCACTTTCTTCCACTGTTCAAGGCGGTGTTTCCGAACGGCAAAATTCAGCGCCTGCCGGGTGCTGGCCATTACAGCCCTGAAGACTCCCCGCGTGAAGTGACGGATCACGTGCTGTCTTTCATCGGCTAAACGAGATCTGCGGTTACTCCGCTTCGACTGAGTAGCCGCGGACTACGACCATTGAACGACGGGGCGGATTTCCGTGAAAACAGCGAAAACCCTCTGACGATCCAAGTTACTGAATACTCCTGTTGGCCTTGAGCTGAATTAGTTATTGGGCGCAAGACAAGGAAAAGCAGCATCGCCCCACCGCCCAGAACCTCAGAAAGCTCGCAAAGCTGCTGCCCCTACCGCAAACGCCCCGTCCGGCATGAAGAGCGGAGAACGCGCCTTGCTGTAGAAGGC
>NZ_LUKH01000105.1:0-6347 GCF_001593695.1 Leisingera sp. F5
AATGGACGATAGAAATTGTCGATTCCGCGACAGGCGCGGCCAATATCGGTGAATACACGCTGACCTTCGATGACAGCAGCACCACGGGCGGTTCTCTGGCGAGCGTGGCAACCGTTACAGGCGGTGCATATGACGCGACCGCTGGTTCGGTGACTATTAACGTCGCAGGCGGACCGGTTGAGATTAACATTGGCGCCATCGGCGGCAACACCGGTATGAGCCAGCTTGGCGATGAATTTGTTCCAGGCACCACTACAAAAGACGGCAATGCAGTAGGTTCCTTTGTCTCGGTTGAGATCAACGAGAGCGGTGAAAATGAGTTTTACATCCCGAAGGACGGGAATGGCGACTACATCCGGTACGAAGATGTCGGCGAAAGCTACCCCGACACCTTGGAAGTCATGAATGGGCTTATTCCCAGCCATGTGGTGTTCAACGGCGCAGTTGGCGCGCTGACCGGCGAAACCGCGCTGAAGGCCAAACAGGGCGAGAAAGTCCTGTTTGTTCACAGCCAGGCCAACCGTGACAGCCGTCCGCACCTGATCGGCGGCCATGGCGACCTGGTCTGGGAAGCCGGCAAGTTCAACAACGTGCCGGACCGCGATCTGGAAACCTGGTTCATACGCGGCGGCTCTGCCGGGGCGGCGCTGTATGAATTCCTGCAGCCGGGGGTTTATGCCTACGTGAACCACAACCTGATCGAGGCGGTGAACCTCGGTGCGACCGCCCACGTAGTGGTCGAAGGCCAATGGAACAACGACCTGATGGAACAGGTGGTCGCCCCGACCGAATACTCCGGCTCCTGACCTTCGGCCGGATGGGAAACTGGATCGGGCGGCTGCATCACGCGGCCGCCCATATTTGTTTTCAAGGGAGCAGACCCATGAAAGCCGAACTCATCACTGCTGCCCTGGCTGCCGCGATCGGTATTCCCGGGCTGTGGCTTGCTACTCCGGAACCGGTGCTGCAGACCGAAACCGCCGCCATTGCCGCGGCCACGATCCGCTATCGGCCGATCGGCAATTTCCACCAGGGCGGCAAAAGCGTGGTTCCGCCAGAACAGATGCGGCAAGTGGCAGCGTTCGAGATCATGAAACATCATGTCTCGCATGCCGAATATGCCGCCTGTGTGGCGGATGGCGGCTGCAAGCGGGCAGATGCAAACCCGGCAGATGACAGCCTGCCGCAAACACACGTCAGCTGGCATGACGCCACCGCCTACGCGCAATGGTATTCAAAGAAGACCGGCCAGCCGTGGCGGTTGCCGGATGAGGCAGAATGGCAGCTGGCTGCAGCTGAAATCTTTGGCGATGCTTCGGTTGAAACGGATAGCACCGACCCGGCCCAGCGCTGGCTGCGCCAATACGCCCGCGGGGTGACACTGCGTGGCCTGCCAGGACCGGCACAGGACCCCAAAAGCGAACCCGGCACCAACAGCAATGGCCTCAGCGGCCTTGGCGGAAACATCTGGGAATGGACAGCCGGCTGCATGCAAAACGGCGAATTGCGCGAGGACGGCAGCCTCACGTTCGGGGCGCCCTATTGCAGCGCACGCATTACCGGCGGCCGACACCGGGCCGTGGTGATCGACTTCATCCGCGACGCCAGTGTAGGCGGCTGCGCGGTCGGACTGCCGCCGGACTACCTAGGGTTCCGGTTGGTGAAAGAAGGCTGACACAAACGAAAGCGAAATACTCCCGTGCCCAGCTGCACCGGAGCACCTTGGCGGCCTTGGGCATGGCAGCTGCGCTGCCAATTCTGCTGAGGCACAGTTCAAGGGAAATCCTGTCTTGAACAGCCGCTTCGATTGCTGGCGTGGTGCAGGCCAGTGATGCAAGCGGTTGCGCTGCGCGATGCCAAGCAGTGAAGGGTATCCTTAGGATTCCCCCGGACAGGCTAGAGCACCCGGCTTCGGGATCAAGACGCCCGGCTGTAGCGCACCCCTTCAGGCACATGCGCATCAAAGCAGCTTGCGATAATCCGGGTCAGCGGCCGGCCTTCGGGCAGGATCTTCAGTGCCGCATCATCCAATTGCACCAGATCTCCGAACCGCGCCGCGATCCTTGCCAGATCCGCATCCAGCATCGCTGCAAGGCTTCCGAAACGCTGCCTAAGCTCTACCCGGTTCAGCCGGAATTCGCACATCAGCATCTCAATGGCGCGGCCGCGCAGCAAGTCTTCATCGCTCATCACATGCCCGCGGGCGCCGGTCAAATGCCCTGCCTCGACCCTCTGCACATACGCAGGCGTGGCCGCTGCGTTCTGGATATAGCCGCCGGTAAATCGGGAAATCGACGATGCACCGAATCCGATCAGCGTCGGGCAGATGTCATCGGTGTAGCCTTGGAAGTTGCGGCGCAGATGCCCGGTGCGGGCTGCCACCTCAAGCCCGTCGCCGGGCTTGGCGAAATGGTCAATGCCAATGGCGGCAAAGCCCGCCTCGGCGAATTTTTCGGCCGACAGCCCGGCCAGATGATAGCGCGCCTGATCGTCCGGCAGCGTCTCTTCCTTGATCAGTTTCTGCCGCTTCGCCACCCAAGGCACATGCGCATAGCCAAACAGCGCCAACCGGTCCGGCTTCAAACTCAGCACCTTCTCCACCGTATCCGCCATCCGTTCCGGTGTCTGATGCGGCAGCCCGTAAACCAGATCGGCGTTCAACGAGGTGATCCCCGCCGCGCGCAAATCCTCAACACACGCCTTGGTCACTTCGAACGGCTGTTCGCGTCCGATCGCCTGCTGGACCAGCGGGTCAAAATCCTGAATGCCGATGCTGGCGCGGTTCATGCCCTCCGCCGCCAGTGCCGCGATCTTGTCCCGGTCCACCATGGTCGGGTCGATCTCCACCGAGAACTCCCAGTCATCAGTCTGCGGGAACACCGCCTTTACAGCCTGCGCCAGCCGGTGAATAAACGCCGGCGGCAAAATGGTCGGCGTACCGCCCCCCCAGTGCATCCGCCCCATCCGCAGTCCCTTGGGAAGCAAAGGCGCCACTTGCTTCAGCTCTTGCTCCAGCGTTCCAATATAGCTTTCCACCGGGCTCAGCGTCTGAGTGCCTTGTGTGCGGCAGGCGCAAAACCAGCACAGACGCTCGCAGAAAGGGATGTGCAGATAGACGGAAACCGGCACATCCGGATCCAGCGCCTGCAATTCGCGGGCCTGATCCGCGGCGCCGACGGCTGCAGTAAACACCGGCGCGGTTGGGTAAGATGTGTAGCGGGGCACCCGGCTGTCGAACAGCCCAAGGGCTTGGAGGCGGTCAATCTGTTTCATGACTTTGCTATGCCCCTTTTCCAGCCGCGCCACTTTGCGCAGGATCAAACCAGAAATCATTTTGACGCCCGCAGCGACGTCAGAGACGCTTCTTCAACACTCTGATTTAAATCGAAAAAAAATAAATCCCCGATTTTTTCGGGAATTCGGCGCCTGCGTGTATTTTCCGTTTGACGCCCCTCTCGAACCGGCTTATACGCCGGTTCCAAGACACCTGCCCAGGTGGCGGAATTGGTAGACGCGCTAGCTTCAGGTGCTAGTGTCCGTATGGACGTGGAGGTTCGAGTCCTCTCCTGGGCACCATATCCCCCGAATATGTGAATTCTGCACTTGGCAACAGCAGGTATCCATCTGCTCCGGCAAGAAGGCGCCCGCCGTTTCCGGCAGGCACAACGGCAGGTTTCAGGCCGCCGTGTATTGCGGAGCCGTCGCCAGGAACCGGCCATAAGCACTGGCATCCGGCGGTGCAAATTGCTCAACCACCGGGTTGAACCGCTTCCACTGCGTCGCCCCCATATCCATCAGCAGTTCGTCAAAATGCTTAAAATGGAACGGCGCCGAGCACAGGCCGCCATAGATCTGCGCGGCAGGCCGCTCCTTGCGGCGCCAATCAAGCATCATCCGGATATTACTCTCCATTTCCGACCGCGTGGGCTGGCGTGCGAGCTTGCCGTCGGCATAGCGGACCAGCCAGTTCGCCACCATCTCCGCCGATAGGATCGTGCAGAAGCTGGAGTTGAAACCAACAAATCCCATCTCCGGCAAGTCCGGGTTCACCGACAGCCGGTAGGTCCGGTACTGGCCATCAGCCTCGATCAGCTTGTCCAAATGCCGCTTGGCCAGATAGGGGATGCCGAGCTTCCAGCCCACCGCCGAGATCACCAGGTCAGCGCCGATTCTTTCGCCGTTTTCCAGCACCGCCTCATCGCCCTCATACCGCGAAATCGTTGTGCGCCTCGGAATAATCGAGCCGCTTTGGAAACTTTCAAACAGACCTGGCGTCACAATCGGAACCGAACAGGATACATCCTTTTCGATCGGCATTTCGGGCAGCATGTCCCACTTCTTCAACCCCAGCTGAAGCTTCAAAAGCGTCTCCAACCCACGAAAATTGATCCAAATCAACGGTTTCGCCAGACTATAGATTGCCTTGTGCAGCCAGCTGCGGCCCCAACCGTTAAACTGCACCTCCTGCGCACGCATATAAAGCAGCTTCTTAAAGTTGATGCCGCCGACGAAATACGGAACCCGCCAGACATTCTGCCGATAAACAAGATGCACTTGCCGCGCACCATTCTGCACAGCATTCACAGCCACATCGGTGGCAGACTTTGAACCGCCCAGCACGACCACCCTCTTGCCGCGTGCATGGCCTGGGTCGAGATACTCCGAGGAATGCATCACTTCCCCGCCCTGCTCTGTGAAAGCGTCCTGCCCGGGATGGGTCAGGATGTTCCTCTCCGAAAACTGGCCGGTGCAGACCACGGCAAAATCCACATCCCGCACATTGGTTTCACCACCCAATTCTGTCACCAGCCGCCAGCCCGGCTGCCCGTCCGGCCGCCGGTCCATTTCCAGCACGTTTGTGCTCAGTTGAAACAGGTGGTGCAAATCATGCTTGCTGGCATAGGAATGCAGATAGGCATGCACCTGCGGTCCCTTGGGCCACTCCGGATACTCTTGCGGCATCGGGTGGTCGGTATAGCAGTAAAGTTCCTTGGGTGACTGCGTCTGGACCCCCGGATAAGAGCGCGACGGCTCCCACACTCCGCCCAGGTCATGGCTGCGCTCAAACCCCAGAACCTGATGCCCCTTTTCTGCAAAGGCCTTGGCAGCCGCCAGTCCGCTTACTCCGCCGCCGATCACGGCAACCGTTTTGCGTTTTACCATGTCCCGCTCCTTCACTCCGCCGGGGGCGGCAGAAAGTCGACCTCATGCAGCGCCGAAAGCCGCACCAGTTCTTCCGGATCGGTCACACCGTCCAGCACGCAAAACAATTCATACAGCTTACCGGAAGGCGCGACGCCAAACACGCAAGAGGCCGAAGCGCCTGAGCGATTGAAGATGCCATGCGCTACGCCCATCGGCATCCGCACGGTATCTCCTGGCCCGGCCCGATGGACAATACCGTCAAATTCCACCTCCAGCGCGCCCTCCAGCAGAGTGATCCACTCGTCCTGAGCGGGATGGATATGCGGCGGCACAAATGTGCCATCCGGAATCAGCGCGTGCCAGATGAATGCGTTCTCGCTATGCAGCTTGGGCGTATAGGTGTGACCGACTACGTTCCAGGACAGGCCCTCCAGCCCGTCGGCCGCCTTGGTTATTCCCTGATCCAAAGCCATGTTTTTCTCCCTTTTGTCTCTGCCTTCCAGCCTAGGGGCGGCTCCGCAAAAGGATTATCCAAAATGCGCAAAATAGCGCAGGCTGCCACAGTTGCCTGATCGGGCAACCGTGTTAGGCTGAACTAATGACCACACAACAGGTATCAACCAGGCGCGAGCCCTTGCGCGCGTGGCGGCAATTCCACAGCAGCGATATTGATGAAGCGCGCTCGCTTGTCGCACAAAAATTCTGCGATCACCGGCTGGAACCGGCTGGGCAGGCCCGAAGCTTTGGCACCCGCCACAACCATGTCTGCGGACAGAGCCTCTCTCTAAATTACCTCAGCTATGGATCCACCGTGCAGATTGACCCCGGCGAGCTGCAGGATTTCTATCTGGTGCAGATACCCATCGACGGCCAGGCGCAGGTGAATAACGGCGCAGAAACCGAGGTTTCGGACTGCCGCATGGCCACTGTGCTGAATCCGACACGGGCCACACGGATGACCTGGCATGCAGATTGCCGGATGCTGCTTTTGCAGATTGACCGGAAAGCGTTGCATGAAACCGCGGAACGCGCTGCCGGGCTTGCTTTGGCCGAAGCCGTGATTTTCAACATTGCAGTTCCCGTTTCGGCAGGGCCTTTGCACCGTTGGGCACGTCAATTTGCCGCCTGTGTCCACGCCACCGACGCGCAGGCAGGGTTCGGTACCTGGAGCCCTCTACAGCAAAGATTGATCGAAGAGCAGC
>NZ_LUKH01000106.1:0-6238 GCF_001593695.1 Leisingera sp. F5
AATTCACCCCACAATAATCGCATCCACACTGGATCCGACGAATGGAAAAAATCAAGTGATTTCAAAGCCTGAGCTGTTGCTCAGTTCTGAAAATACGCCACAAATTGGGGTGATGGCGGAGACGAAGGGATTCGAACCCTCGAGACCCTTCCGGGCCTACTCCCTTAGCAGGGGAGCGCCTTCGACCACTCGGCCACGTCTCCGCTGACCCGTATATGTTCCGCAACCCAGAGAAACAAGGCGTTTTTTCAGTTTTCTTCCAGCCCCTACAAAATATGGATTTTCGGCCTGTTTCCCGGAACTTTTGCAGTACTGCACGTGATTCGCGTGCAAAATCCGTGCAACCAAGTTCCGCATTTGTTCACCGCCCTTCCCTCGAACATAACCTTCGCCCCCGTCGCGGAGCAATCCAAAATCAAAGTTGATTGAACTGATGCGGTGGATGCCCCCACTCAGCGGCATCTCGTATGCCATGATGGTTCCACCGAAACCGAACGGAGAGCACATCGATGACGACAATGATCAGTATGCTGGCGATCGACTTGGCGAAGGGCAGTTTCCAGGTCTGCGCAATCGGACTGGATGGGGCCGTTCTATTCAATTGTGTGCTGTCGAGGACCCGCTTTGCAGCGCTACTCGCCGAACAGCCGCCCTGCTTGGTGGCGATGGAGGCCTGCGCCGCATCGCACCACTGGGGCCGGGTCGCGCAGTCGCACGGTCACGAGGTGCGTCTGGTGCCGGCGGCGTATGTGAAACCGTTCGTGAAGCGCCAAAAAAACGATAAGGCAGATGCTGAAGCCATCGCTGAGGCCGCCTCGCGCCCGACCATGCGGTTCGTAGCGGTGAAGAGTGCTGAGACGCAGGGCCGCGCAGTAGCCTTTCGGACACATCAACGCCTGGTCCGGCAGCGCACGCAACTCATCAACGCGCTACGGGGCATCTTGCCGAATTCGGACTGGTAGCGCCGAAGGGCCCGGCGAGCCTGAAGGTCTTGGAGAACGCGCTGGAAGATCAGACCAGTGACCTGCCCACTCCGGTTGGGGAGATGGGCACAATTTACATCGAGCAGATCGCGCGACTGACAGAGGCGATCGAACGGCCGGCAGACCAACTCGAGGCGGCATCGAAGACAGATGCGCAGCTGCGTCGGCTCTGCACCATTCCCGGGATCAGCCCTGTTACCGCCGGTGTCGTTGCGGCGTTCGCACCTGATCTCGATACATTCGATAGCAGGCGCAACTTTGCCGCCTGGATTGGCTTGGTCCCCCGGCAGAGGTCCATTGGCGGCAAGATCAGGTTGGGCTCAGTCAGCAAGATGGGGCAAACAGACATCCGCAGACTGCTTGTTGTGGGTGCAATGAGCGTGATCCGCTGGGTTGTTCGTAAGGGTGGCAGCGCGAACCGCTGGCTGGCCGCTCTCGTGTTGCGAAAGCCGAAGATGGCCACGGCCGTTGCACTTGCGAACAAGATGGCCCGGATGATCTGGGTAATGACGACGAAACAAGAGAACTACAGGATGGCGTGATCTGAGCCTGGAAGGGCGAAGGCACGGCATGGCCGCAAGGCCGGGGTAAGCGATCGACGAGGAGTAGGCGACACGGACTTCGAAGTTCAATGCAGGAAGATTCAGACCCGGAGCTCGAGCGCTTACAGCTCTCTGAACCGATGTGAACCCAGCCTTCCGAACAGCATACCGGCCCGTGGCGTCATCAAAGGCCACGCTCAGAGGCCTGACACACGTCCGGTCGAAGACCCTGCCGACAAACTGAAGGCTACGCTTGCCAAACAGGGGGCATCCACACACGCGGTATGCAGTGCTATTTCAGTGTGGGCTTGCGCTACGGCGACCCAGAACCGGCCAGCCCAGTGGTCGGCGAAGCCGCCGCGGCCTCGGTGTCTCGAAACTAGCGGTCACCTCGGTCATTGAGGTGACTTGGTTAGGCCGCGGTGAAAGAATACAATGGCTTACAGGTGAAAAAGGTTGGATATCAGGCCCATCCCCTCCGCCACCTACCAATTTCATTGATATGCAAGGGGCGGCGACTTACACTGTAAGTCGGTGAACAAGCGCAGTGATTTGCGTTCGTTGCCTTTCTTCGATTTGATCGATTTCTGTTCATTTCGTGGAATGGAATGTGGTACTTTTGATCGCGTATATCTCTGGAAAGCTCTCCAAGAACTTAATCCAAACACTTGGCCTTGGGCGTCACGGTGATGGTAACGGGCTATATCTGGTTGTTGACCCATCAAGCGCGCGACGCTGGATTGTTCGTGTCACCGTCAAAGGGCACCGGTACAGCAATGGTGGCCCGGTGCGCACCGACTTCGGCCTCGGTGGCGTCGACGTGATTACGTTGAATGTAGCTCGCGAACGGGCTTTGGAATACCGGCGCCTTGCAAAGCAAGGACTCAATCCCAGGTTTGGGCATGGGTTCCGCAGCACGTTCCGAGATTGGATACCGGAGGAACAACGGGAAAGCCCTGAAAGACGCCATTCTTGGCGGGCTAGGCATCGGGCGGCTGCCATCGTTTCTGGCAGGTCACGAAATCGCATCCGGAAAACTGGTTCGCCTGCGGCATACCGGCCCAGGCGCTGCTCGCAATCTATCTGGACAGGCGCCACCTGCCGACCAAGGTGCGCGCCCTCATCGGCTTTTTTGCAGAGCACATGGGCGGCAGCCTGCCGCCATGGGACAAAGACGCGGGGTTGCCCTGATCCTGCCCGTCAAAGCTGCAGCGGCGGCTTGCATTTGGAGTCAATGCCCGCCCCGCAGACCGCGGAGCAGCGCATCCTGTTGTCCGGTTGCCCGTGATCAAACCATCAAGCTGATATCGACAGTTTTCGCAAAGGGAAACGCCCCCTGGGGCAAGGACCGCAATGCCGTGCCCGGCGTTAAGGCAACAGCGCCAAGCGCCTCAAAAACAGCGATTTCACCGCGTCCGCCTCTACCGTCATGCAGACCTTGACCGGCGCCCGTGCGCTGTCCGGTGCAGCCAGGGTCGCTCCGGAGGTTTCGCCCCCGCAGGACACCTCAAGCGGCACGCCGCGCAACCCGAACAGGCCCGGATGGGTACAGGCAATCACCGCCGCCGGGTCGTGCAGCGAGCAACCGTTGAGGCCGGCAACCTCTCTGTAGAACTTGATATAGAAATGCGACATTTCCTGCAGCATGCCGCCCAGGTCCGGCGACTGTGCAGCGATGGCAGCAAAATCCTCCGGTCGGCACAGGATCCGGTGAGTGACATCCAGCCCGACAAACACCACCTTGCTGCCACTCTTGCAGACCACATCCGCGGCGTGCGGGTCGTGGTAGATATTGGCCTCGGCGTGCGGCGTGATATTGCCGCCCTCCTCCAGCGAGCCGCCCATCACCACGATGGATTTCACATTGCGGATGAACTCCGGATCACGCTGCATCGCCAGCGCAATGTTGGTCAGCGGCCCGATCGGGCAGACCACCAGCTCGCCCTTGTGCTCCCGTGCCATGCGGCACAGGAAATCTGCGGCCTCCTCGTTCAGCGGTTTGCCCTTGGGCTCAGCAGCGGGGATATCGCCAAACCCCTCCTCGCCATGCACATAGGCCGAAGGTTTGAACGGCGGCAGCACCAGCGGCGCAGTGGCGCCCGCCGCCACGGGCAGATCCAGCCCGGCGGCCTCCAGCAGCCGCAGCGCATTGCGGGTGGCGGTGGCGGTGGTCACATTGCCGAAAATCGTTGTCAGACCCAGCAGATCAATATCCGGCGCCGCGGCGGCATAGAAAATCGCCATGGCATCATCAATGCCCGGATCGGTGTCGATAATCAGTTTCACCATCTGCCTGTCTCCCGGCTTATTTGAATTTGTCCATCAGTTTTTTCATCGCTGAGCGGGTGTCGGGCGCCGGCTCTTCCTGGGCGGGCTTATTCGCGTCCGCCTTGGGCTTGGTGCCGGAACTGCGCGGCGGCGCCACCCGCAGGGCCACCGCATTCATGAACTTGCCGCCATCGCCGCGCGCCAGCTCCGCCGCGCCGTCGGAAATGCCGCGCATCAGATCGTCCAGCCAGTCTTCATCCGCCTTGGGGAAGTCACGCAGCACGTACCCCGCAACCGCATCCTTGTGACCCGGATGGCCGATCCCCAGCCGCACCCGGGCATAATCAGCGCCAACATGCGAATGGATAGAGCGCAAGCCATTGTGGCCGGCATGGCCGCCGCCCTGCTTGATGCGCGCCTTGCCCGGTGCCAGGTCCAGCTCATCATGCAGCACCACCACATCGGCCGACGTCAGCTTGTAAAACCGCATCGCCTCGCCCACCGATTGGCCGGAGAGATTCATGAAGGTCTGCGGCTTCAGCAGCAGCACCTTTTCACCGCCCAGATTGCCCTCGCAGATCATCGCCTGGAACTTGGCCTTCCAGGGGCTGAATCCGTGATCGCGGGCAATGCGGTCCAGCGCCATAAAGCCGATGTTGTGGCGGTTGCGCTCGTATTTCGGGCCGGGATTGCCAAGGCCGACAAAGAGTTTCATGGGTTCTGCCCGATCTGCGTTTCAGTAGACCCGAGTGATGCCCTATCTGGCGCCCGGAATCCAGTGGCCTCCCGCGTCAGGCAAAGCGCCGGCCCGCAGCATATGGCGCCAGATCAATATTGGGCTGACGGCCTTCCGCCAGATCCGCGATCAGCCGCCCGGTGATGCCGCCCAGGGTCAGCCCGATGTGCTGGTGGCCAAAAGCGTAAAGCACCCGCTCCGACTGCGGGCTGCGCCCGATGACCGGCAGCGAGTCGGGCATCGTGGGGCGGTAGCCCAACCATTCGCTGCTGGGCGCGGGCAGCTCCCCCAGCATCTCTGCCCCCTTGCGGGCGATGTAGTCCAGCCTGCGCGTGTTCATGGGCGCAGCCAGCGCGGCGATCTCCACCGTGCCGGTCAGCCGCAGCCCCTGTGCATGCGGCACCGCATAAAACCCGGCCTCACCCCAGCCGACGGGTCGGGTCACCCGGTGCGCCTCACTTTGATACATCACATGATAGCCGCGCTCGGTGCCCAGCGGCAGCTTGTCCGCCCCTGCCCCCTTGATCCGTTTCGAGAATGCGCCGCTGGCAATCACCGCATGGCCCGCAGTGACGCTCTGGCCCTCCGCCTGTAATTCCACGCCCGAGCCTGAAGCCTTCACCGCTTCAACCGCCGAAGTCAGTGTTGTCCCGCCCAGCCTGGAAAAAGCCCGGTGCATCCGGGTGATCAGTTCCAGAGGGTCGCGCAGGCTGCGCGCCGCATGGAAATGCACAGCGCGTTTGACCGGCAACTGCAGGCCCGGCTCCATCTCCTGCGCCTCATCCGGGCCGACCTCGCGCCAGGGCACGCCCAGCACCCGTCGGCGCTCAAGCCCTGCCGTCGCCGCCTCGGCCGCCTTCACAGTTGACCAGACCGAAAGCTGGCCGCGCTCGACCACCAGATCCTGGGCGCCCGCGGCCTCGATCAGCGGGTTGATCCCGGCATCGGCATGGGACAGCAGATCCACCAGATGGCCCGCAATCCGGCGTGAGGGCGCGGCGCGGCAATTTGCCAGAAAGGACAGCATCCAGCGCGGATTGCGCAGGGCATGGGCATAAGACAGCGACAACGGGCTGTCCTTGGAGAACATCAGGCTGGGCAAAGAGGTCAGCACCGACGGAACATTCACCGGCAGGCAGGCATAGGTCGCCAGGGTGCAGGCATTTCCGTAACTGGTGCCGGATCCCGGCGATTCCGGGTCCAACAGCAGCACCTTATGCCCGCGCATCTGCGCCCACAGCGCGCAGCTCATCCCCACCGCGCCAGCGCCCGCAACGGCAATGTCAAAATCCGCCATACCCGTCTCTCCCCTGTCCTCGGTCGGAAATGGGGCAGCGGTGCAGGGAAAAGTCAATCACTTGCTGCCAAGCGCACCGCGCAAAAGAAAACGGGCCCCCGATGGGAGCCCGCCAGCCGTTCCGCTTGGGAACAGATCTTATTCTTCTGCAGCTTCCAGCGCTTCGCCTTCTTCGCCTTCGCCGTCTTCGTCATCCGACGCGGTCAGGCCGCCCGGGGATGCGATGTTGGCGATCACAAAGTCGCGGTCGATGGTCGGCTTGGCGCCGGCCGGCAGGTCGATCGACGAGATGGTGACAACGTCGCCGATGTTCAGGCCTGCCAGATCGACAACCAGCTTCTCGGGGATATCACCGGCGGTCACAACCAGTTCAACCTCGGGGCGAGTCACGTTCAGCATACCGCCTTTTTTG
>NZ_LUKH01000107.1:0-6204 GCF_001593695.1 Leisingera sp. F5
GGTGCTGCTGATGCAGCTGGGTATGCCGCTGTCGCTGGCGACCGTGGTTCTGGGCCACGTGTTGATCTGCACGCCGTTCTCCATCGTCATCCTGAACTCCGCCTTTCAGGGGCTGGATCAAAGCCTGGAGGAGGCCTCCTATGACCTGGGCGAAAGCCGCTGGGGCACCTTCCGCCGCGTGGTTCTGCCCCTGGTCATGCCGGGCGTGGTGTCCAGCCTGCTGATCACCTTCACCATCTCGCTGGATGAGTTCATCATCGCCTTCTTCCTGACCGGCACGGAGGTCACCCTGCCGGTCTACATCTGGAGCCAGCTGCGCTTCCCCGGAAAGCTGCCGTCGGTGATGGCGCTGGGGACCATCCTGCTGGCCCTGTCCGTCCTGCTCTTGATCCTGGCCGAGTGGTTCCGCCGCCGCGCCGCGCGGAAACAGGGTATCGAAGCTTCAGCCACCGGAGGATTTGCCTGACATGGCCAGCCTATCTACCAAGCCCATCATTGACCTTGCGGGCGTCACCAAGACCTTCGGAAGCTTCCAGGCTTTGAAAGGCATCAATGCAACCATCCACGAGAGCGAGTTCTTCTCGCTGCTGGGGCCTTCGGGCTGCGGCAAGACAACCCTGCTGCGGATGATCGCCGGGTTCGAGACGCCGACGGACGGCACCATCGTGATCGCGGGTGAGGACATGGCAGGCGTCCCCGCCAACCGGCGCCCCACCAATATGGTGTTTCAGTCCTATGCGATCTTCCCGCACCTCTGCGTGGCCGAGAACGTGGGCTACGGCCTGAAGACCCGCAAAACGCCCAAGGCCGAGATCGCCCGCGAAGTGGAACAGGCGCTGCAGATGGTGGATCTAGGCGGGCTGGGGTCCCGTGCTGCGCATGAGCTGTCGGGCGGTCAGCGCCAGCGGGTGGCGCTGGCGCGGGCGCTGGTGATGAAGCCCAAGGTGGTGCTGCTGGATGAGCCGCTGTCGGCGCTCGACAAGAAGCTGCGCGACCAGATGCAGGTGGAGCTGCGCCAGCTGCAGCAGCGGCTCGGCATCACCTTCATCCTGGTGACCCACGACCAGGAGGAGGCGCTGACCATGTCGGACCGCATCGCGGTGATGTTCGACGGCCGCATCGCCCAGCTGGCCTCGCCGGAGGAGCTGTACCGGCGTCCTGTAGACCGGCGAGTGGCGTCCTTCATCGGGGTGATGAACTTCCTCGACGCCCGCGCCACCGGCCGGATGAACGGCCATCTGGCGCTCGACATTCCGGCGCTTGGCAGCATCGAGCTGCCGTCGGCGCAGGTCCCCGAAGGGCTGGACTTGCGGAACCTGGAGACCATCGGCATCCGCCCGGAGATGCTGACCATCCTGTTCGAAGGCAGCGAGCAGACCGAACACGTTGCCAGGGGCGAGGTAACGGGCACCGCCTACTATGGCGACATGACCTATTACAGCGTGCGCCTGCCGGGCCACGCCGAGGATGTGACCATCTCGATGCGCTACACCGCAGGCCGGTCCATCGTGCCGCCCGGCAGCGAGGTGCCGGTGGGGTGGGGCGCGGACTCCATCGTGCTGTTCCAATAGAGAGGGCCGGACGACACCCCTCGTAAAGCACTTCGGCAAACAAGAAAACGCCCCGCCAAACCGGCGGGGCGTTTCATTATCGGTGGTTCTGGGCTTGTGTCAGAATCCGGCCTTGATCAGTTCAAACTCAGCGATCATCTTCTCGCGCAACGCCGAAGGAACGGGTGCCTGCCACAGGGTCTTGGCGCGCAGGCTTTCGCTGCTTTCAAGCCCCATTGCCGCCAAGTCCCCGGCGTTCATGTTCGCCATCGCCTTGGCATTGCCGTGGCCATAGCCCCAGCTGCTGACGAGATAATTGGCGGTTTTCGGTTCCAGCCAGGCGTTGATGAAGTCATAGAACTTGTCTTCGGAGCCGGGCGCATTGGCGAGTTTCGCATAGCCGCAAACCCAGCTGGATGCGCCCTCTTCGGTGTCGCGCCTGATTGCGATCGGGTGGCCTTCGTAGCTCATCGTTGAGTAGGTCTCGTTCCAGGCCCAGGCCATATAAACTTCGCCGCTTTGCATCAACTGCGCCAGCGAGGCGCCGTCGGACCAGTAGGTGCGCACATTCTGATGCACCTTGCGCAGGAAGCCGGAGGCCGCCTGGAATTGCGCGTCCGTTGCGTTGGTCCAGTCTGTGACACCAGTTGCCAGGAACCCCAGGGCGTAAGCGTCATCCACATTGTCGCCGATGGATATCCGTCCCTGGTGCTTGGGATCCGCAAACGCCTGCAGGCTGGCCACATCCGCTTCGCTCAGGTGTTCCGTGTGATAGGTGACCGCGGTGTTGCCCCAGTCGGCCGGGATGAAGTAGCTCTTACCATCCTTGGTGTAGGCCTCGATGTCGCGGAAACTCGGCTCCAGCTCATCCCAACGCTCGATCCGGGCGGTGTTGAGCGGTGCCAGCAGCCCTGCCTCGATCCATTTCGGGATCGATTGCGAGCAGGGGTGCACAACATCCGCGCGGAACCCCGAACGCAGTTTCTGGAAGGCTTCTTCCTCATCCCCGAAAAAGGCAAAGGTCGGACCGTCCCCGTGCTCTGCGATATAGGCAGAGAAGAACTCAGGATCCTCATAGCCGGCCCAGTCGAATACGGTCAGGTCCGCATCGGCGGCCAGGATCGCGCCTGCCTGAAGGGACAGGACCATGCCAAGCGCCGTGGCTGTTTTCAAAATTTTCATGAAAGTCTCCCTGTTGCCGCGGCCCTATTCCCCCGCGCTTTACCCTCTCAGGCACAGGTCCGGCCGTGATAGGAAAAGGTTAGGAGGGAAATCGGCTTGACACAAGAATTATTTGAGCGCTCAAATAAATTAGAGATGAAACCCGCCTCCTGAAAGGTCCTTGCCGATGCGCGATCCCCGTCATGACATCCTGTGCCAGCAGCTGAAAATCGGCCCGGTGGAGACAAAAAACCGGTTCTACCAGGTGCCGCACTGCGCGGGCATGGGTTGGCGGCGGCCGCGGACCGTGGCGGCGATGCGCGGGATGAAGGCAGAAGGCGGCTGGGGTGTTGTGAACACCGAGTTCTGCTCAATCCACCCGACCTCGGACAACGACTATTACCCCTATGCCGCGCTGTGGGATCAGGATGACATCCGCGCCAACCGGCTGATGACGGACGCCGTGCATGAGCATGGCGCGCTGGCCGGTGTGGAGCTGTGGATCGGCGGCGGCATGGTGACCAATTTCGGCACCCGGCTGGCGCCCTTGGGCCTGCGCAACCGGCCGCAGACGGATGCCACCGTGCTGCATCCTGGCCAAGCGCGAAAGATCGACCGCGAGGACATCCGCAACATCCGCAAATGGCACCGCGATGCGGCGCTGCGGGCTGTCGAGGCCGGGTTCGACGTTGTTTACGTCTACGCCACCCACGGCTACCTGCTGTCGGAATTCCTTGACCCGGTAAACAACACCCGCAGCGATGAATACGGCGGCTCCTTGGAGAACCGGGTGCGGCTGGTGCGCGAGCTGATCAAGGAAACCAAAGAGGCGGTCGGCCACAAATGCGCCGTCGCCACCCGCTTCAGCGTCGGACTGGGGGATGCGGAAAGCTATGACGCCTTTGCGATGCTGGCGGATCTGCCGGACCTTTGGGATCTGGTGGTGCCCGACTACGGCGTCGAGATGGGAGCGAGCCGGTTTGTGAAAGAAGCTTCATTCACCGACAGCATTGCGCAGGCGAAATCGCTGACCTCGAAACCGGTGGTGGCAGTGGGCCGCTACACCTCGCCCGACACAATGGCGCAGGTGATCCGCCAGGGCGGGCAGGACCTTATCGGCGCGGCGCGGCCGTCTATTGCCGATCCGTTTCTGCCCAAGAAGATCGAAGAGGGGCGCAGCGAGGACATCCGCGAATGCATCGGCTGCAACATCTGTTACGCCCACGACTCTCTGGGGGTGCCACTGCGCTGCACCCAGAACCCGACCATGGGCGAGGAATGGCGCCAGGGCTGGCATCCGGAGAAAACTGGCCGCAGCACAGCCCCTGAGAAGGTGCTGGTGGTAGGCGCCGGCCCCGCCGGGCTGGAAGCGGCCCGGGTGCTGGGCGAGCGCGGCCATTCGGTGATGCTGGCAGAAGCCAGCCGGACCCTGGGCGGGCGTGTCACCCGCGAATCCCGCCTGCCGGGGATGAGCGAATGGGCCCGCGTGCGCGACTGGCGCGTCGGGCAGATCGAAAAGCTGCCCAATGTGGAGGTCTATCCGGAAAGCCCGCTGGAGGCGTCTGATGTGCTGGACTTGGACGTCTCCCATGTGATTGCAGCCACCGGGGCGGTCTGGGCAACAGACACCGTCGGACGACATTCCGACACCGGGCTGGAGGAGGAAGTGCCCGGCATGATCGTTTCGGCAGAAACCGTGCTGAACGGCGCAGCGCTTAACGCGGATCACGTGGTGATCTATGATGACGACCACTACTACCTCGGCTCGGTGCTGGCGCTGCAATTGCGCAAGGAGGGGCACCGGGTCACCCTGGTGACACCCGCAGGCCGCCCCTGCGATTGGGGACAGTGGACCACGGAGGTCTACCAGTCGAACGCCGCCTTGATCGAGTCAGGCGTCGCGGTGGTGCCCAATCGGATGCTGGTGGCCGCACAGAAGGGGGAAGCAGTACTTTCCTGCATATTCTCGGGCGCCCGCAGCATCTTTGTCTGCGACGCCATCATCCCCCTCACTCGCCGCCTGCCGGTTCTGAGGCTATACGAAGGGCTGAAGGCGATGGGAGACGGGCTGCAGGAGGCCGGCATCAAATCGGTGGCCCGGATCGGCGATGCCGAAGCTCCGCATCTCATCGCCGCCGCCGTGCAAAGCGGCTACCGCGCGGCGATGGACCTAGGCCAGAATATTGATATTGCCGAGAAATACGGGCGGCGCGAGCATACCGTGTAAGGGGGAAGCCCTCTAAAAATACCGGTTTCGCGGCAGTGTCCGCGGCACCGCACGTTCTCCAAAACTGACTGTGAGAGGATCGGCGCACCGCTTGTTCAGTGGTGTGCATGGCGGCCGCATGCCCGGCGGCATGATAGTGCAGGAGCAAAAAGGGCGGGCACCGGAAACCCTTGGCGCGCGCCAGTTCGGGAAGGGTGACGGGAGCCTGTGCCACCTCCTCCAGCCTCACGCTGCCAGCTGCGCCTCGACCTGCTGGATGGCACGCTCCAGGATGTCGAACATCTCGTCGATCTGGTCCAGGGTGATGATCAGCGGCGGCGAGAACACAGCCATGTTGATCAGCGGGCGCACGATCAGGCCCATCTCCTCGCAGGCATCATCAATCATCGAACCGATCCTGCGCTCGGCCTCCAGATCCTCTGCCTGGCATTCGATGCAGCCCAGCAGCCCCTCGCCGCGGGCGTCGCCGACGATATCAAATTTCATCAGGTCGCGCAGGCGGGCCTGGAAATGCGGGGTGACGGCGCGGACGTGCTCCAGAATACCCTCGCGCTCGATGATCTCGATGTTCTTCAACGCCGCGACGCAGGACACCGGATGGCCCGAATAGGTGTAACCGTTGGTGTAGGAGGAGGGCGTCCCCAGATGGCTCATCTGCTGCATCACCCGGTCGGAGATGATGCAGGCGCCCAGCGGCAGATAGCCGGAGGTCAGCCCCTTGGCGCAGGTGATCATGTCGGGCTGGATGCCAAAAACCTCCTCGGACGCGAACCAGTGGCCGAGGCGGCCGAAGCCGGTCACCACCTCGTCGGAGATGTAGAGGATGTCATGCTCGCGGCACAGCTCCCAAGTCCGCTTGTGGTAGCCGGGCGCGGGCACGATGACGCCGCCGGAGGACAGGATCGGTTCGGCGATGAAGGCGCCGATCTTGTCCGCGCCGATCTCTGCAATTGCGTGTTCCAGATCCGCGACCTTGGCGTCGCACAAGTCCGAGACGCTCATGCCTTCGGGGCGGCGGTAGGGGTTCACGTCGGGCAAGAAATGCACCAGCCGGGTCTCGAAGTCGAATTGGCTCTGGTCGCGCTCCTTGCCGGTCACCGAATGGGCCAGATAGGTGGAGCCGTGATACCCCTTCTCGCGGGCGATGATCTTTTTCTTCTGCGGCTGGCCGCGGCGGTTGTTCATGTACTGCATGGTGCGCAGTGCGGTATCCACAGCAGTGGAGCCGCCAGTGGTGAAGAAGACGTTGTTGAGATCCCCTGGGGC
>NZ_LUKH01000108.1:0-6203 GCF_001593695.1 Leisingera sp. F5
CAGCAGCACCGCCCCGCCGGGGTTGAGGTTGCCCGCGCCTGAAACCAGCGGCAACCGCATCTACTCCTCCGCCAGCAGCGCCACCTGGCGCGGCTCGACTTCCACCTGGCCAGGATCTTCCAGTTCCGCGCCGTTGGCCACCACGCCCATCGCCTCGAACCGGCGGGCCGAGGGCAGCACGCGGGCTTCCAGCGAGCCAACGGCCTTGTTGTAGTTGTTCACCGATGACGACAGTGACTTACCGACGGAGGCGAGGTTCTTGGAAAACGTCGCCAGCCGGTCATAGAGCTCCTTGGCAGTCTTTTGCACTTCGATTGCGTTTTCCGCCATCTTCTCCTGCTGCCAGCCATAGGCTATGGACTTGACCAGCGCCATCAGGGTGGTCGGCGTGGCGATCAGAACCTTGTTTTCAAAGGCATATTCAATCAACCCTGGATCCGTCTCCACCGCCGCGGACACAAACGTTTCACCGGGGATGAACATCACCACAAAATCCGGTGTCTCTCCCAGCGCGCTTTGATAGGATTTCGACGCAAGCTGACGCACATGGGTTTTCACATGGCCCGAATGGCGCAGCAGTGCCTGCTGCTGCTGATCGGGCGTCTCGGCCTCCAACGCGTCCAGATAACCCTCCAGCGGGGTCTTGGCGTCCACTACGATGCTCTTGCCGCCGGGGATGCGCACTATTGCATCGGGGCGGCGCAGACCGTCATCGGTGCCGACGCTTTTCTCCAGCTCATAGTCAACATGCTCGGCCATCCCGGCCATCTCAAAAACCTGACGCAGCTGCATCTCACCCCAGCGGCCGCGGGTCTTGGGCGCGCGCAGCGCTTGCACCAGTTTGCGGGTCTCGCCGCCCAACGCCGCCTGGCCATCGGCCAAATGTTTCACCTGCGTCTGGATCGCGCCATAGGCCTCGTTGCGGGCCTTCTCGATTTCCTTGATCCGCTCACCAAACTGACCCAGCTTCTGATCCAGCGGCTTTACCAAGCCTTCAATCGCTGCGTGGCGCTTGGCCAGATCCGCATCAGCGGTTTTGCTATGTGCCTGAAACCGTTCGCTGACCAGGCTCAGGAAGCTTTCCGAGTTCTGCTTCAGCACGCCCGAGGCCAGCGCCGCAAATTTGTGCTCCATCTGCGCATTCATCTGCTTGAGCTCTTCCAGCCGCGCTGCATGTTCTGCCTTCAGCGCTTGTACTTGTGCCTCAGCCTGATACCGGGCGGCACGTTCATTATCGCTGGTGCGGCGCAGGGTTGCCAGCTCATCGTTCAGCTCCGGCAGCCGCTTGACCTCCGCCCGAAGCCCGGCCGCCTCCTGGCTCAGACCTGCATTGGCCTGTTCCAACTGCCGGGCCGCGCCTCGCAGCCGCAGCCCAGCCAAGGTAATAACAGCGGCCAGACCGGCCAACGCGTAAATGGCCCATTGGGCCTGTTCCAGTGTCACTGCTCGTCCTCCCTTTACCGGGGGTTCTTGTTCAGGTGCGCCCGAACAGGCGCTCGATATCTGCCAGTTTCAGTTCCACATAGGTGGGACGGCCGTGGTTGCACTGGCCGGAATGGGGCGTGGCCTCCATCTCGCGCAGCAGAGCATTCATTTCCTCGCCCCGCATCCGCCTTCCAGAGCGGATCGAGCCATGGCAGGCCACCCGGCTCAGGATCGCCTCGATCTTGGCTTGCACCAGCTGGGTTCCGCCCTGGTCGGACAGTTCGTCCAAAATATCCTTGATCATCGCTTCAGCGTTGACCTCGCCCAGGATCGCGGGGGTTTCCCGCACTGCAACAGCCGTGCCGCCAAAGGCCTCAATGCCAAGGCCGAATTTCGCAAGCTCATCAGCCACGCCCAGCAGGCAGGCACAGTCATTGTCGCTCAGCTCGACAATCTCCGGTATCAAGAGCGCCTGGGCCGCAACGCCATTTTCAGCCATCTGATGTTTCAGCTTTTCATAGACCAGCCGCTCATGTGCTGCGTGCTGGTCGACGATCACCATGCCGTCGGCAGTCTGGGCGATGATGTAATTCTCATGCACCTGGCCGCGCGCCGCCCCCAACGGCAGCTGTTCGGCCCCGGGGGCGGTGGCCCCGGCCGCATCCGAGGCCTGACCCGGGGCCATTGGAGCCACTGGCACCTCTGTGACCCGCCCGCTGTAGGACCCCTGCAATTCGGCAAAACCTGGCGATGGCGGCGCATCGAAGGAAGACATTTGCGGCAACCCGGGGGCTTGCGCCGCGTAGGCGCTGCTGCGTGCGCCCATGGACGGCCGGTCCATCTGATAGATCCGCGGCGCACCGGTAGCTGTAGGTTGTTCCGGTTTCATTGCCCCCAGCGTGGCGCCTGCCACTGTGGTTGACGCGCGGTGTCCGGCCTCTGCCAGCGCATGGCGCAGGGCAGACACGATCAGCCCGCGTGCCAGTCCGGGGTCGCGGAACCGCACCTCGGATTTGGCAGGATGCACGTTCACATCCACCAGCTGCGGGTCGCAATCTATGAACAGCGCCGCTGCAGGGTGCCGGTCGCGGCTGAGGAAATCAAAATAGGCGGCCCGAAGCGCCCCGGTCAGCATCTTGTCCTTCACCGGGCGCGTGTTCACGAACAGGAACTGCGCCACCGCAGCGCCGCGCGAATAGGTCGGCAGCGCCGCATAGCCAAAGAGGCGGATCCCCTCGCGGGCGGCATCAATCTTCAACGCGTTCTCGGCAAAATCACGCCCCAGAACCGAAGCCAGCCGCCCGTGCAGCGCATCAAACAAATCGCCCGGCAAAGGATCGGCGCGGAAGGTCACCCGCCCCTCACCGCCGCCCGATACATCGCGCAGCGTGAATCCTACCGAAGGCTCTGCCATTGCCAGCCGTTTCACCGTGTCTGAAATCGCCTGGCTCTCGGCCCGGTCGGTGCGCATGAATTTCAGCCGCGCCGGTGTGGCAAAAAACAGATCGCGCAGCTCGACTATGGTGCCCGCCCGTAAAGCGGCGGGTTTCACCGGCTCCAGCCTGCCGCCGGAGACCCGGATCTGCGCCGCCTCATGCCCTGCAGCGCGGCTGGTGATTGTCAGCCGCCCAACAGCCCCCAAAGAAGGCAGCGCCTCGCCGCGGAACCCGAAGGTATGGATGTTCAGCAGGTCCGAGCCGTCGATCTTGGACGTCGCGTGGCGGGACAATGCCAACGGCAAGTCCTCCGGCGTCATGCCGCACCCGTCATCACTCACCCGGATCAGCGTCTTGCCACCATCGGCGATTTCTACGGTGATGCGGGCGGCGCCGGCATCAATGGCGTTTTCCACCAGCTCTTTGACCGCTGAAGCGGGGCGTTCCACCACCTCGCCAGCGGCAATCCGGTTGATGGCGCTGTCATCCAGCTGGCGGATGATTGGTCGCGTTTTATCGCTGATATGGGGTTCTGCACTGCTCATACCGCTAAATTTAGCATGCGGAGCTGATTCTGCCACTGGAATGCGCGCGGCTTTGGCAGGAGACCCGTAAAAGAAGATTTTCGCACCAAACCACCTGTATCCTTCCGGTTTTCAGAGTGCCATAGCAGCCCGCGCACCAATATTTTGTCCAATCAGTCAAAAAAGCCGCCTGCAATCCTTGGCCTTGCTTGCCAATATGCCGCACCCGTGCGAATTTCGCACGGAACTCTGCTGAGGACTCCCCGAATGGAAAGCCAAATCGCTGAACGAAGCGCGCAGCTGCCGCAGCTGGCCGAACCGCGCAATCCGGGCATCGCGCTGGACCTGGACTGGGTCGCCGCCGTGCAGGCCAATACATCGGCCATCGAACGCCGCTGCGCCACCCTGCCGGGCCGCCGCAGCGTGAAGAAAGACCATCAGGCTGCCTGGCTGCTGAAGGCCATCAGCCTCATTGACCTCACCACGCTCTCCGGTGACGACACCGAGGGCCGTGTCCGCCGTCTGTGCGCCAAGGCCCGCCAGCCGGTCAGCCCTGGCGTTCTGCGCACTTTGGGGATGGAGAGCCTCACCACCGGGGCGGTCTGCGTCTATCACGACATGATCCCCACCGCCGTCAAAGCGCTGGAAGGCACCGGCATTCCGGTTGCCGCAGTTTCCACCGGCTTCCCGGCCGGCCTGTCGCCCTTCCACCTGCGGCTGGCGGAGATTGAGGAAAGCGTCAAGGCAGGCGCTGAGGAAATCGACATCGTGATATCGCGCCGCCACGTGCTGACCGGCAACTGGCAGGCGCTGTATGACGAGATGAAAGCCTTTCGCAAGGCCTGCGGGGATGCTCATGTGAAGGCGATCCTCGCAACCGGCGAGCTGGGCAGCTTGCGCAATGTGGCGCGCGCCTCGCTGATCTGCATGATGGCAGGGGCCGATTTCATCAAGACCTCCACCGGCAAAGAAAGCGTCAACGCCACCCTGCCTGTCAGCCTGGTGATGATCCGGGCGATCCGCGACTATTACGACCGCACCGGCTATCGGGTCGGCTACAAGCCCGCTGGCGGTATCTCCAAGGCCAAGGATGCACTCGTCTATCTGGCGCTGATGAAGGACGAACTGGGCGACCGCTGGCTGCAGCCCGATCTGTTCCGCTTTGGCGCCTCGTCACTGCTGGGCGATATCGAGCGTCAGCTGGAACACCATGTCACCGGGGCATACTCCGCCGGCTACCGCCATTCCATGGGCTGAGGGCTGAACACATGACCATCAAAGAGATTTTCGACACCATGGAATACGGCCCCGCCCCCGAAAGCGCAGCCGAGGCACTGGCCTGGCTGGTTGATCAGGGCAGCCGCTTTGGCCATTTCATCAATGGCGAATTCACCGTCCCAGGCGATGGATTCGACAGTAAAAACCCGGCCACCGGCGAAGTGCTGGCGACGCTGACTCAGGCCACGCAGGCGGATGTGGATGCTGCGGTTGAAGCCGCACGCAAGGCGCAGGGCAGCTGGGCCGGTCTCGGGGGCGCAGGCCGCGCCACGTACCTCTATGCCATTGCCCGGCTGTTGCAGAAACACGCGCGCCTGTTTGCAGTGCTTGAAACGCTGGACAACGGAAAGCCGATCCGCGAATCCCGCGACATCGACATCCCGCTGGCCCAGCGGCATTTCTACTACCACGCCGGCATGGCTCAGCTGATGGAAAGCGAACTGCCGGACGCCGAAGCCCTGGGCGTCTGCGGCCAGATCATACCGTGGAATTTCCCGCTCTTGATGCTGGCCTGGAAGATCGCGCCTGCCATTGCGATGGGCAACACGGTGGTGCTGAAGCCTGCGGAATACACCTCGCTCACAGCGCTTTTGTTTGCCGACATCTGCCATCAGGCGGGTCTGCCTAAGGGTGTTGTCAACATCGTCACTGGCGATGGCGCCGCGGGCGAAATGATCACTGCAGCGGATGTAGACAAGATTGCCTTCACCGGCTCCACCTCTGTTGGCCGCCGGATCCGCGAAGCCACCGCAGGCAGCGGCAAGACGCTGACGCTGGAGCTGGGCGGCAAGTCCCCTTACATCGTTTTTGACGATGCTGATATTGATTCTGCTATCGAGGGTCTGGTCGATGCGATCTGGTTCAACCAGGGCCAGGTTTGTTGCGCAGGCTCGCGCCTGCTGGTGCAGGAAGGCATTGCCGGGCGGTTCCACACCAAACTAAAGGCCAGAATGGACGGCTTGCGTATCGGCAACCCGTTGGACAAGTGCATCGACGTGGGCGCCGTAGTCGATCCGGTGCAGTTGGACACTATTTCCAGCATGGTCGCCTCCAACCTGGCAGGTACCATGCACCAGGCCCAGGTGCAGATGCCCGCAGGCGGCTGTTTCTACCCGCCGACGCTGATTGAAGGCCTGTCGCCTGCCGATCCGCTGATGCAGGAAGAGATCTTTGGTCCGGTGCTGGTCTCCTGCACCTTCCGCACTCCGGAAGAAGCGGTGGAGCTGGCCAACAATACCCGCTACGGCCTTGCTGCGACGCTTTGGACCGAGAACGTGAACCTGGCGCTCGGCGTTGCGCCGAAACTGGCGGCCGGCGTTGTCTGGATCAACGGTACCAACATGTTCGACGCCGCTGCGGGTTTTGGCGGCGTGCGCGAAAGCGGCTTTGGCCGCGAGGGCGGTTGGGAAGGCTTGGCGGCATACACCCGGTCAAAAGCCAAGGCGAAACCGCTGACCAAAGTGGAAGCATTTGAGGGCAATGGCGCCCCGGCGGACCCGCTGGACCGTACTGCCAAGATGTATGTCGGCGGCAAGCAGAC
>NZ_LUKH01000109.1:0-6099 GCF_001593695.1 Leisingera sp. F5
CCATCATCGCGTCGCATTGGCTAAGCTGACGCAGCTCCAGGTATTCGTCGGGCTTGTGCCCCTGCCCCGCCATCGAGCCGGGACCGCAGACCACTGTTGGAATGCCCAGCTGATGGAAAAACCCGGCTTCGGTGCCAAAGGCGACCTTGGCGGTGCCAGTGCTGCGGGCAAGCGTCCGGGCAAAGGGGACAACTGCGCTGTCCGCTGGCACGTCGAGGCCGGGATACGCGTTGTACTGCTCCACCTCGATGCGGGCCTCCGCAGGGTAGCGGTTGCCGACACGATCCGCGGCGGCTTGAATGCGGGCCAGGATGTCTTCGCCCCGGTCAGCGGCCAGGTGACGGTACTCAAAGGTCAGCTCTGCCCGGTCCGGCACGATGTTGAGCGCGGTGCCGCCGCGCATCACGCCCGCATGCACGGTGGAATAGGGCACCTCATAGGCCGCATCGCGCGCGCCGTTGGCGGCGAAGTCTTCTTGCAGCGCGCGCAGTTCGGACAGGAAATCCGCCGCCAGATGCAGCGCGTTGGTGAATACCGGAGCCAGCGCCGAGTGGCCGCTTTGGCCAAAGCAGACCGCGCGCAGCGCGGCCTTGCCCTTGTGGCCGATGGCAACTTCCATTTCGGTCGGCTCGCCGACAAAGCAGGCGCGCGGGATTCCGATCAGCGGTTTCAAACGGTCCAGCATTTGCTGAATACCAACGCAGCCGACCTCCTCATCATAAGACAGCACGATCTTCAGCGGCTCCTTCAGATCCACCGTCGCCGCCCGGTCCGCCAAGGCCAAGGCACTGGCCACATAGCCCTTCATGTCGGTGGCGCCGCGGCCATAGACGCGGTCCCCTTCGCGCGTCAGGCGGAAGGGGTCGCGGGTCCACTCCTGCCCGTCCACCGGCACCACATCGGTATGCGCCGACAGCAGCACCCCCTGACCTGCCGGGCCTTTTTCGGCATAAAGCCCGGTCTTGCTGCCATCCGGTGACGGCAGGCGCGTCACTGTAAATCCATGCTGCGTCAGGAAACCCTCAGCATAGGCGGCCAGCGCCAGATTCGAATTACGGCTGACCGTGTCGAACCCGATCAGCCTCTCCAGTATGTTCAGCGTCGCTGTCATCGTCAGTCCACGGCCAGCTCGGTGATCTCGCGGCGGAAGGGCAGCGCATCGCCGATGTCCGGCCCATCCAGTTCCCGCGCATAGCGGTGGCCCGCATAGGTGGCCCAGGCAATCGGCCCCGGCGCGCTGGCATCGCCGATCAGCTTGACCGACTTAATGCCGGCATCCGCCCAGTCCGCCTGCCGGGCGCTCAGGTCTTCGTAAAGCCCGTCGTTGCCAACGCGCGAGGCGACCATGACCACTGCGTCTGCCTCAATATCCCAGGTGCGGTCCGTATAGGTGCAATTGCTGACCACATGGCCGGCATGGATTTCCTTCACACCGCGGTTCAGCACAATCTCCACCCCGGCGTCGACCAGACGCGGATGGATGGCCACTTGCTCCAGCGTGTTGTTGGTCCAGTCGCTGACATAGGCGGACGGCGTGACCAGCGTCACTTGCGCGCCCTTGGAAGCCAAGAGTTCGGCCAAAACCCCGCCCATGTAGTAGTGGTCGTCGTCATAGACCACCACGCGGCCCTCGGGGAGAGTGCCGTCCATCAGGTCATCGGGGGTATAAACCCTGGCGCCCTCAGTGACCGGCATCGGCACCACATGCTGGCGGGAAACCCCGTCGGCGCGCCATTTCGCACCGGTGGCAATACAGACATTTTCAAAGCCGAATTCCAGAATGCTGTCCGCATCCAGCGGGCTTTCGCGATAGATTTCCACATTCGGGCGCTGGCTCAGCTGGTAGTCGCGGTAATCGACCACCCGCCCCCAGGCATTCAGCCCCGGCAACTGGCGCTCGCGGGCCACCCGGCCGCCGATCACATCCTTGGCCTCGGCCACCGCCACGTCATAGCCGCGGCGGCACAGCGCCCAGGCAGCTTCCAGCCCGGCAGGGCCGGAGCCCACCACCAGCACGTTGGAGCTGTCGCCCTTAGTGTTCATGGTCTCCGGATGCCAGCCCTTGCGCCATTCCTCCATAAAGGTGGGGTTCTGGGTACAGCGGCTGATCGACATGGTCATGTCGCCGGTGATGCAGATGTTGCAGCCGATGCATTCGCGGATGTCCTCGATGCGGCCTTCCTCGATCTTCTTGGGCAGGAACGGGTCGGCAATCGAAGGCCGCGCGCAGCCGATGAAATCCAGCGTGCCGGATTTCACCATCTTGGCCATCACATCCGGACTGGTAAAACGGCCAACGCCGACAATGGGCTTATCGGTCAGCTCATGAATGCCGCGCACCAGCTGTTCCTGGGCCGCCTCTTCCTTGAACCGGCTGGGGCCGGAGCAATCCTCCCATGTCCCCTGCGCCAGGTCCCAAAGGTCCGGCAAGCCCTTGTTCATCTCGATGTAATCGCGCACCTCAGCGTTGGAGAAGCCCAGCTCGCCAATGGTTTCGTCCAAGGACACCCGCAGGGTGATCGCCATGGTGTCGCCCACCGCATCGCGCATATCCGCGATCACCTCCTGGCTGAACCGCGCGCGGTTCTCCAAGGAGCCGCCGTATTCATCCGACCGCTGGTTGGTGGCGCGGCTCAGGAAGTGCTGGAAGATGCCGAACCCATGCGCGCCGTAAAGGCAGATCAGGTCGAAGCCGGCCTGTTTCGAGCGCTTCGCCGCATTCACAAACCAGCGGCGCAGGTCCTTGATGTCCTGCTTGTCCAGCGCCCGCGCCTGCACCGGGTCATTGGTAAAGGTGCGGATCGGCAAGGCGGAGGGCGCCAGCGGCACCTCCTTGGAATAAAGGTTCGGCCCGTTGATCCCGGAATAGGCCAGCTGGATCCCGGCCAGTGCGCCATGCGTCTTCATCCGCTCCGACATCTTGTGCAGCTGCGGGATGTCCTTGTCCTCCCACAGGCGCAGTTCGATGAAGGGGGTGATCTCGCTGGTGTGATGCATCTCGCATTGTTCGGTGAAAATCACGCCCCAGCCGCCTTCGGCCTTGATGCCCCGCATCGCCGCCGCGGCAGAGGGGTCGCGGTAGCCGCCTCCGTTGCAATGGGGCACCTGATAAAAGCGGTTCTTGGCGGTGAGCGGGCCGATTTTCATCGGCTCAAACAGAATGTCATAGCGGGGATCGCGCAATTTTCCTCTCCTTCGGGCAACAGCACTCAAAAGGTACAGGACCGCGCCAGAGGCGAAAGTTGCGCTTACGGAACCATTGGTTAGCCGCGGCCTAAGCGCTTCCGATGCGGATACCGGGAACAGTGCCGTCGGTGATCCGTTCCTGGCAGTAGCTGATGAAGGTCTTAACCGTCAGCACGTTCTCCGCGCCTTCGGCGGTCAGCAACCCCATCCGCATTGGTCTGAGCGGGCCCCTGATCGGAACGAACCGCAGCTTGCGCCCGTCCGGCGCCATATCCGTTGCCGGGCGGATATTGGCGATGGAATAGCCAAAACCGTTCGCCACCAGCCCGCGCATCACCGCCATGTCGCGGGTGCGCTCGGCGATCTGCGGGGTGACACCGGCATCCTCAAAGAACGACAGAAAGTATTCAGCGCTCAGCGGCAAGTTCAGCAGCACCATCGGATGCTGGGCCAGTTCCTCAACCGTGACACTGCCGCGGCCTGCCAGCGGGTGGTCCTCGCCCAGCAGCGCATAGGGCGGCAGTTCTGCCAGCGCGTTGAACTGCAGATCCGCCGGAATGTTCAGGTCATAAGTCAGCGCCACATCTATCCGCGCCTGGCGTATCAACTCGATGAGCCCAGCCTGATCCCGCTCCAATTGGCTGATGGTAACCGCCGGATACAGCGCCTCAAACTGGCGCCGGAGCCCCGGCACGATCAGTTGGGCAAAGGTCAGAAGGCAGCCGACCGACAGCGGTCCCTGCACAAAGCCAGAGATATTGTCCGCCAGACGGCTCAGCGCGCCAGCCTCATGCAGCACCGCGCGCGCCTGATCCATGAACTGATGCCCGGCCTGGGTCAGCGACAATCCTTGCGCGTGCTTGCGCACAAACAGCTGCAGGCCGAACTCATTCTCCAGCTGCGACACCGCCGCCGAGATCGACGGCGAGGAGACGTTCACCTTCTCCGAGGCCAGGGCAATGGACCCGGCCTCGCCGACGGCGACGAAATATTCCAGCTGGCGCAAGGTGAAACGCAAGGGCATGTCAGCGACTATGCCGGAGGCGGCCCATGCCCATCAAGCCCGGTATTTGATCCAAGTGGTTTTCAGTGCGGTGTATTTTTCCAGGCTGTGCAGCGACAGGTCGCGCCCGAACCCGGACTGTTTCATGCCGCCAAAGGGTGTCTGCGCCGACAGCGCGTCCACCGTGTTGACCGAAACGGTGCCGACTTGCAGCTTGTCCGCCACCCGGCAGGCGCGGCTCAGGTTATCGGTCCAGACGGAGGCCGCCAGCCCGTAGATCGAGTCATTGGCCATGGCGACCGCCTCCTCCTCGCTGTCAAACGGGATCACTGACAGGACAGGGCCAAAAATCTCATCCCGCGCCAGCGGGTCGCTATGGCTGACGTCATCAAAGATCGTCGGCTGCACGAAACAGCCCTTGCCATCGACCGTCACGCGCTCACCGCCCGCCACCAGATTGGCCGAGAATTTGCCTGCCTCGACAAAGCGCATAATGCCCTCGGTCTGCTTCTCGTCCACGATTGCCCCCATTTTCGAGGCCGGATCCAGCGGGTCGCCCGGCTGGGTGGCCTTCGCCCGGGCAATCAGCTTCTCGACAAAGGCGTCTTTGATCGAACGCTCGACGTAAAGCCGCGAGTTGGCCGAACAGACCTCCCCCTGATTGAAGAAGATGCCAAAGGCCGCCATATCCGCCGCTGCATCCAGATCCTCACAATCACCGAACACCAGATTGGGGCTCTTGCCGCCGGTCTCAGGCCAGACCTGTTTCAGGTTCGACTGGCCGGAGTACTGCATGAACATCTTGCCGATGGCGGTGGAGCCCGTGAAGGCCAGGCAGTCCACATCCATATGCAGCCCCAGCGCCCTGCCCGCGGTGGCCCCAAAACCCGGCACCACGTTAAAGACTCCATCCGGCACTCCGGCCTCGGCTGCCAATTCGGCCAGGCGCAGGGCGGACAAGGGCGACTGCTCTGCCGGTTTCAGCACCACGGAATTGCCCGCCGCCAGCGCCGCCGCCGCCTTCCAGGTCGCCATGTCCAGCGGGAAATTCCAAGGCGTCACCGCCCCCACAACACCCAAAGGCACGCGGGACACAAGCGCCAGATCACCCGGCCCGGTCGGCGCCACCTCGTCATAGACCTTGTCGATTGCCTCCGCATACCATTGGAAAAAATGCGCTGAGCCGGGCGCGTCCACCGTGGCCGCATCCGTCACCAGCTTGCCCATGTCGAGCGAATCCAGCAGCGCCATCTCCCCCAGGTTGGCGCGGATCAGATCCGCCAGTCTCAAGAGCACCGCCTTGCGGTCCCCTGGCGCCATCCGCGACCAACGCCCATCCTGAAAGGCCCGGCGTCCTGCGGCCACGGCGCGGTTCACGTCTTCCCCATCGCATTCGGCAACCTGCGCCAGCACCTCACCCGTTGCGGGGTTCACGCTGGCAAACGTCCTGCCCGAGGCCGCATCCGTAAAACGGCCATCAATGAATGCCTGCCCCCGGAACGAAAGAGCCGACGCGCGGGTTTTCCAGTCGTCGTGCGTATAGTCCAGCATGGTCTCTCTCCAGATTATTCGTCGCCTGGCACGCCGTACGACGGTGCCGCGCGCGGGTCGAGCGCGCGCTGGACATAAGCCTCCAGCTGCGGCTTGTAGATGCCCCAGGCGGTCGCGATGTTCTCGATCGGGCAAGCTTCGGTCCAGTCACAGCGCAGATCGGCCACCGGCCAGCTTACCTTGTCCACCAGTTTCATGCCCGCAGAATGCAGCGGCCCGGCCTCTCCGCCCGCGGCCAGCCCGGCGCGCATTGCGGCAATCAAGCGGTCGCCGAGATGCCCAGAAGACGCGGAAAACCCGTCCGCAATCGCCTGGCACACCCCGTCATTGGCCAAAAGGTTGCCGCCCGACGCAACATC
>NZ_LUKH01000110.1:0-6070 GCF_001593695.1 Leisingera sp. F5
GTATTTATCCGTCACTCGGCCAATATCGCGCGTTTGCGTGCAGGCACGGAGCCGCGGATCGGCCAGAAGTGAGCCGCGGCAGGCTGGATGCGTTTCTGGCCGCTTTTGATGCGCTGCCTTTGGGTGCCTTTAGCGGTACTGCAGCTGGGCGGCGCTACTCAGTTACCCGCCAGGATCTGGCCTGCGGCAAGGCGCAAAAACTGGAAGCCTGGGAACGCGGCGGCGGGGACTACATCAGCCTCAACCTGTACCGGCTGACATCCGGATCCTTGCTGAAACCCTGCGAAATGCCCGAGGAAAAAGTGATCCGTTTTGTGCTGGCCCTTCAGATCACGGAATGAGCCGTTCCAGCGCGCGGCCATTGCCCCAGGTGCCGTGCAGCTCGCCGCTGGGCATCCGCACATAGACCACCGGGTGCGTCTGGCCCCAGTTCACCCAGACCACATCGCCATTGCGCGAGCCGCTGCCGGAATAGGACTGGCTGGCAATCCGCCACTGCATCTCTATCGTCCCGCCGTTGTCCTGGATTTCTACGGTGCCGGTATAGCTGCTGCCGTCGGGATTACGCCCTTCCGCGCGATAAACACCGCTGACGTTTTGCGCGCTGGCGGGAGTTGCCAAAAGGGCCAAAGCCGTCAGCCCGCTGAGAACCGCACGGCGGCTGGGCAATGCTTGTGTCATCCTTATCTCCATTTTACCTGCGTTCACCCTGCCCGCCTCAGACGGTGCTGTCACCTATTCTGCGCATGAATGCACAGGGAGCCACCGCCTGATGCACATTCAAATTGAGTTGTTTTGAACGTGATCGCCCGGT
Source organism: Leisingera sp. F5 (assembly GCF_001593695.1). Taxonomy (NCBI): domain Bacteria; kingdom Pseudomonadati; phylum Pseudomonadota; class Alphaproteobacteria; order Rhodobacterales; family Roseobacteraceae; genus Leisingera; species Leisingera sp. F5. The sequence goes on from NZ_LUKH01000110.1 coordinate 815, forward strand.
CCTCCACATCAGTGCCGTGACCCGCAGCATACCGCGGCACGCAATATGAAACACCAGCCGGGCGCAAATTCTCTGCAGTCCCGGCCGGTATTGAAAGGACGGGATCCATGAACAAAGTAAAAGCTCTGGTGAGCGGTGTGGCGCTTTCGGTTGCTCTGGCGACTTCTGCTATGGCTGCCGGTGTAGAACTCAATGCCTCCTCAACCGGCCTTGCGCTGCAGGGATACGACCCGGTTGCGTATTTCACCGCTGGAGAACCGACACCGGGCAACTGGAAAATCACCGCGCTCCATAATGACGCGATGTACCGGTTTGCCTCAGAAGAAAACAAAGCTGAATTTGAAAAGAACCCGGAAGCCTACCTGCCGGCCTACGGCGGCTACTGCGCCTTTGGCGCCGCCATGGGCTTTAAATTCGACGGCGATCCGACGCTTTGGAAAATCGTCGACGACAAGCTGTATTTGAACCTCGCCAAAGACATTCAGACCCGCTGGGAAGGCGACATCCCGGGCTTCATCGAGAAGGCCGATGTAAACTGGGAAGATATCGCGGATAAAGACCCGGCCGCGCTGCAGCAGTAAGCTTCACATCACTCACAAGCGAACAGCCGGCGGCAGGGAAACCTGCCGTCGGCATTTTCGTTGACTTGACACGACTTGGGATTCCCAACTTTCTGTCATTACAGAAACTTCAGGATTCCGTGATGAAACTGACCCCCGCAATGCAGAACTTTATCCTTCACTGGGGCGAGATGGGGTCCCGCTGGGGGGTGAACCGTTCGGTGGCGCAGATCCATGCGCTGCTGCATATCTCCATTGATCCGATGACGGCGGACGAGATTTGCGAGGTGCTGGGGCTGGCGCGATCCAATGTCTCCAACGGGCTCAAAGAGTTGCAGGCGCAGCGGCTGGTCAAGGTCAGCCGCCAGCTGGGCGACCGGCGCGATCACTTCACCTCGATCCGGGACATGTTCGACTTGGTAGATGCGGTGATCGCGGCACGGCGCGAGCGCGAGTTTGCCCCGACCCTGCGCGCCTTGGTGAAGTGATGCACGGGGCTGAGGCCGACAGCACCCCCAAGGCGGTCAAGGACCGCATGGGCGAGACCCTGCGGGTGATGCGGATGTTTGACGATTGGTACATGGATTTCTCCCGCCTGCCCCGCGCGGTGCATCTGGCGGTGCTGAAACTGGGCGCCAAAGTGACGAAGTTCCTGCCCGGTGTGAAGAAACAGGAGTAAATTCGGCCCAAAGCTCTCATGACTTAAAAATTTTTGCGAAAGTATTTCTCTTATGACAGAAATAACTGAAACTAAGGGAAAATCTTTCATGCCATGTCAGCCCGGGCCGCTACCTGGTGGATCCGATTGCATTCGCCGTCGCCATGGTTGGGACGCCTTTGGTGACAGGCTTGCTCGGAGCACCGCTCCTCCTGATCCCGCCCTTTGCAGCGCTGATTGGCGGCCCGCTTTACCTGGTGATCGGCATTCCCGTCATGCTCGCATACATGGCCCGGAATCGTCCGACACCAGGAAAATGGGCCCTGCTGGCCTTTAAGACACAACTGCTGATCTTCACGCCGATCTTCCTCCTGGCGTTTGCGGCTGGGGGAAACTTCGACGGCACCAGCGTCTTTCTAGTGTTCGGCAGCCTCTTTGCGCCGCTTTGGGGCGCGGTCAGCGGCAAAATCTACGAACGCTTGGAACGCGATTTCTACAAACAGACCATTTTACCCCGAAAGGAAAACATCATGCTGATTGAAATCGGTATTTACCTGGGCCTTGGTATGCTGAGGCTGCTGGCGATGGCTCTGATGATCCTGCGGATCGGAACCCTGCTGGGGGACTGCCCGCGATCAGGACGCGCAGCCAGGGCGGGCGCGGTTACCATCGCCACCGGCTATGCCATGGTGGGTCTTGGCGGCGTCATCCTGATTGGCGCCGCAATCCCGCTGCTGGAAATGGATTTCCTGGGCCTGCTGCCTGCGCTTGGCCTGGCGGCGATCTGCCTTGGCCTCGGCTTCTCTCATGCCGTTGCCACCCTGCGGGCTGTGGTTCGTGAAGCTTTGCTGGCGGACCAGCCCAAACGGGAGGCTCAAGCCCGTACGCCCGAACCGGAATCTGCGGCTGAACAACCGGCCTGATCCCCTGCCCCGTTTCAAAAAAGGAGACCGCCATGAGCCCGCCTGTTTCCCGTGAATCGGCCCCGCGCACTGTCATCTGGCAATATCTGCTGCCAGTCACCCGCCGTCAGCGCTGGGACATTGCAGTGCTGCACAGTCTCAGCGCGCTGATGTGCGGCTGCAACTGCTCGGTCGCCTGGAGCCATATGCAGCACCATCGCCACACCATGGGCCCCAGCGATATCGAGGGCCACTGCGGGCATATGAGCGCAGGCCAAGTGCTGCGCTACGGGCCGCGCTTTCCGCTTGATCTGATACGTGCCTGCTGGGGACAGGGCGGTGCCAAATGGCGCCAACGGATCCTGCGGGACGGGATCTGCGTGGCACTGCTGGCCGGTGCTTTCCTGTGGAGCGGCCAGCGGTTCTTGCTGCGGCATCTTGCGGCAACGGCGGCGGCGCAATGCATGACCGTCTTCTTCGCGGCCTGGATCACTCACCAGGGCACTAAAAATACCTGTCAGGCCGCCCGCAGCCAGCGCGGTGTTCTGGCCAAGGCCGCCTATCTGATGCTGTTCCACCGTGAACACCATCTGTTCCCGAAAGTGCCTGTCAGCCGCCTGCCGGAATTGGCGGCACGGCTGGATACCCAGGTGCCCGGCTACGCCGCGAGCCGCCTGCCGGTACTACCTTGGCTGAACGGAGACTGAACGGCGGCTGGTATCCCACTTTTTGTCAGGCGGCGGCCCAATTTCAGCCCGATTCCAAGCGCAACTCAGAGGAGATTTCTTCACAACAGGCTTCCAATGATCTCCCGAATTATCTCCGCTTTTGAAAGCTTTACGTTCAAGTTCCTTGATTTTAACGGCCGCGCGACCCGACTGGAGTACTGGTGCATCATCCCGACGGTCTGGCTGTGCATTTTCCTGATGCTGCCGGGGGATACTTCCGAAGTCTGGGCTCATTTGCTGCGCCGCGAGGTGCCGCCGCTCAACCCGTTCCACTATGGTTCGATCGGGCTGTTCCTGTTCACCTTCATCCCCCGGTTGTCGCTGACTGTACGCAGGCTGCATGACGCCGGGCGCAGTGGAAAATGGGTCAAACTGCCCTTCACCGCCTTCACTTTGGGCGTGGTGATGAGCTTTGGTCTGCTGACTTCTCTGCCGATGGCTGACCCCAGCGGCCTCGGCCCCGGACTGATGGTGGCCGGTGCCGTGACGGCCTCCCTGTCGGGTGGCTTCTGGGATGCACTGTTCAATATGGCAGCCGTTGCCAATGCGGTGAATTGGGGCCCGGTGCTGGAGGCCATGCTGGGGGGCGCGGCGCAGGCGGATCCGGGTGCCGTGCTGGACCAGACCGGCGCCATGGCGTCGCATAACCCAGTGGCCGGTTATCAATACCTGTTTCAGATTATGTTGTTCGGGCTTGGCCCATTCATCGCCCTGTTGCTGCATCTCTACTTCATGCTGCTGCCGTCTGATCGCAGCGACAGCATCCATGGCACCAGCCCCGTGCAGACCCCTGCCCGCGGATCTTCCAGACACGGGCACAACGCCTATGCAGGCTATGCCTATCTGACCAAGCGCACGGATGAAGAGCAAATAATGCTACAGGCCGCACGCAAGGCACAGGTCCGAGAGCTGTATCAAAGCCGGGTGCTAAGCAAACCAAACGGCTGAGCCCGCACCGGCATAAAAGAGGGCCGCGTCACCGACGCGGCCTTCTTTCTTCAGTAGGCAAACTCGCCGTAGATGCGTGTCAGGTCTTCGCCCCAGGCGCCATTGTAGCGCGCCAGCAGCTCATCCGCCGGAACCTTGCCACTGTCGAGACTGTCCTTCAGTGCGTTCAGGAAATGTGTCTCATCCGGCACCAGCCCGCCCGCGCCGGGTTTGTGCCGGGCTTTCAGGCCGCTTTCCGAAATTGCCACCACTTCACGCGCCAGCTCATGCATATCGATACTGCCCACCTTGGCCTGCAGCCCCTGTTCCGAGGCCGCAACCCGCAGCGCATCACGGGTTTCCGCGTCCCAGCCCTTGACCAGATCCCAGGCGGCGTCCAGCGCCGACTGATCATAGGTCAAGCCGACCCAGAACGCAGGCAGCGCGCACAGACGCCGCCAGGGGCCGCCGTCGGCGCCACGCATTTCGATGAATTTCTTCACGCGGGCCTCAGGGAAAACGGTGGTGAGGTGGTCAGCCCAGTCGCTGAGCGTCGGGGTCTCGCCGGGCAGCGCCGGCAGCTCGCCCTTCAGGAAGTCGCGGAACGACATGCCCAGCGCGTTCACGTATTCGCCGTTGCGGTAGACGAAATACATCGGCACATCGAGCGCGTATTGCACCCAGGCCTCGAACCCGAAGCCCGCGTCGAACACAAACGGCAGCATACCGGTGCGGTCGGCGTCCAGATCGCGCCAGACGCGGGCGCGCCAGGATTTGTGGCCGTTGGGTTTGCCATCGAGGAACGGTGAATTGGCAAACAACGCGGTTGCCACCGGCTGCAGCGCCAGTGCGACACGCATCTTCTGCATCATGTCGGCCTCGGAGGAAAAATCGAGGTTCACCTGCACGGTGCAGGTACGGCGCATCATGGTGGTGCCCATGGTACCGACCTTCTGCATATAGCCGTCCATCAGCTTGTAACGGCCCTTGGGCATCAGAGGCATGTCTTCATGGCGCCACACAGGGGCGGCGCCCAGGCCGATGAAGCCGACGCCGATCTTGTCGGCAATATCCTTCACGTCGCGCAGGTGGGCGTTCACCTCGTCGCAGGTCTCATGGATGGTTTCCAGCGGCGCACCGGACAGTTCCAGCTGGCCGCCCGGTTCCAGGCTGACATTGGCGCCGTCTTTTTCCAGGCCGATCAGATTGCCGCCTTCGGTCACGGGCGCCCAGCCGTGGCTGTCGCGCAGGCCTGTCAGCACAGCTTCGATCGAGCGCTCGCCTTTATAGGGCAGCGGCTTCAGCGTGTCCTTGCAGAAGCCGAATTTCTCATGCTCGGTGCCGATGCGCCAGTCTTCCTTGGGTTTGCAGCCGTCAGCAAGATATTCTGCAAGCTGTTCGTGGCGTTCGATCGGTCCGCCGCCGGACTGGGGAATGGACATGCCTGGCACTCCGTCCTGTTAGGTCTGTCATGAAGGGTC
>NZ_LUKH01000111.1:0-6059 GCF_001593695.1 Leisingera sp. F5
GATGTATTGGCGCCGGATTTGCCGCCGTGGCCGTGGCTGGCCTCTGCCAGTGCCGCACCCGCCATTGTGCCGGATACCGTGAGAGTGAGCGCAAGAAGTTTCAAGTTCGTCATGTCCAGACCTTTCCAAGGGATGTTTGGATGCAGCCAATCTGGGATGTCAGGGGTGGTCTTGCCAGTGTTCCGGGCCCCGGGAAGTGTATCGCTCTGTCACAGCCGAAGCAGTTGATACATTCCGCGACAAAACTCTGCAGGACCACTTGCAGCAATAACCTATAATTGGTGCAAATGAATGAAATGCCGCATATTCTCGTCGTTGACGATCACCGTGAAATCCGGGCCGCGGTAACACGCTACCTGGAAAAGAACGGCATGCGCGCAACTGCAGCGCAAGACGCGGCAGAGATGGATGCGAAACTGGCAACCGGCCATTTCGATCTGATCGTTCTGGACGTGATGATGCCGGGCGAGGACGGATTGTCGGTCTGCAGGAGATTGTCTGGCGAAGGCGGTACTCCAATCCTGATGCTGACGGCCCTTGGGCAGGATACCGACCGGATAGTCGGCCTTGAGATCGGTGCCGACGACTATTTGCCAAAGCCTTTCAATCCGCGCGAGCTTTTGGCACGCATCAAAGCGATCTTGCGACGAGCCGGCCGCTCCGAACCGCTGGCAGGCCGCTTGGCCGGCAAAAAGGTCCGGTTTGCCCAGTGGGTACTGGACAGTGATCGTCGTGTTCTCATTGACGGCACCGGGCAGGAAACTGCCCTGACCGGTGCCGACTTCAAGCTGCTGACGGTTTTGCTGGAGCGTGCGCGCCTGGTTCTGAGCCGGGATCAGCTTATGGATCTAACCGCGGGCCGGCGGGCGCCGCCGCTGGACCGGACGATAGATAACCAGATCAGCCGCTTGCGCCGCAAGATTGAGCTGGACCCCATGCAGCCGCGCCTGATCGTCACTGTTCGCAACGGCGGCTACAGCCTGGCGGCAGATGTGGAGGTGACGGACGGATGAGGCATGTCCTCAACAGTCTGCGCGGCCAGCTGGTGCTGCTGGTGATCCTGGCGCTGGCCGCCGCCCAGGCGGTCAGTCTGTGGCTTTTTGTCGACGAGCGCGGTTTGGCGGTACGCGCGGCTCTCGGAGCGGAAACTGCCGGGCGTGCGGCTAATGTGGCCAGCCTGATCGAAGAAGCGCCTGCGAGTTTGCACGCCTCGATCCTGCGGGCTGCGAATTCGCCGCTGGTACGATTCGGAATCGCACCGGAGCCCGAAGTCAAACATACGTCGCATAACGGAAACGGGATTGTCGAAGAGCGCGTGCGCGCGCTGCTGGACGGCAATTACGGCCGGGAGATCCGGGTTGAGCTGCATGAGGTTGATGGCGCAGAGCTGCCGCTGCCGCATCTCGATCAGGAAATGGCCGCCATGCACCGGGAAATGATGCGCGGTCACATGTCGGCGATTGAATTGAAGCTGTCCATCGCTTTGTCTGGCAGCCAATGGCTGAATGTCGGGACCCGGTTCGAACGGCCCCCCCTGCAATGGCCGCTTTATTCGACACTGACTTTTGCACTCAGCGCCGGCTTCATTCTGATTGTTGTATTCTGGTTCCTGATGAGCCGGGTAACTGGACCGCTGCGCAGGCTTTCGGTTGCTGCTGACCGGTTGGGCAGGGGAGAAAATGTGGCCACACTGCCTGCAGTAGGGCCATGTGAAATGCAGGATCTGACCGGCGCGTTCAACCGGATGCAAGAGCGGCTGACACGTTTCGTTGCAGACCGCACACGGCTGCTGGCGGCCTTGAGCCACGACCTTCGCTCGCCTTTGACAGCCATGCGGGTCAGGGCGGAGTTCGTCGACGAGGATGAAACCCGGGACAGTCTCATTTCCTCGATCGAGGAAATGCAGAGTATGGTTGACTCGGCATTGGCTTTTGCCGGCGGGCTGGCAGTATCCGAGCCGCTTGAAATGTGTGAACTGGGCAGTTTCCTCGAACAGTTGCGCGCCGACATGTTGGAACGGTTTGATCTGCATCCCGGCGCTCCTACAGATGTTCGCTTGCGGCCAAACGCAATGCGGCGGGCTTTGCGCAACATCATTGAGAACGCGCTGCGCTATGGTGGCTGGGCCCGGGTCGGATACGGCCATGACAATCAACACGCATTGATCACCGTGGCGGATACGGGACCCGGTATCCCGGAAGAAGACTTGGAGCGGGTCTTCGATCCGTTCCTGCGGCTGGAGACATCCCGCTCGCTGGAGACCGGCGGCTACGGGTTGGGGCTGTCCATCGCCCGCACGATCCTGCGGGCTCATGGCGGTGACATCACCCTTGCAAATCGGGCAGACGGAGGGCTGCTGGCCACCCTAGTAATCCCGCTTTCCGGCGGGGGCACACAGTAGAAACTTGAGACGGAGACCGATATGAAACGACTGATTGCACCATTGGCGATTGCGATTTTGCCCATGTCCGCCGCATTGGCTTGGGCTGACACCAATGGCGACTGGGACGGGGGATATGGCCACATGATGTGGTCAGGTGGCTTCGGCATGCTCGGAGCTCTGATGATGCTGTTGTTTTGGGGAGGCCTTATCGCGCTGGTCGTGGTGGGGGTGCGATGGCTGACCGACAAAGGCCAGGCAAGCCCCGACGCCTCCAGCGACGCGCTGCAGGTTCTGCGCAGCAGATTTGCCAGCGGCGAAATCGACGAGGAGGAATTCAAGCGCCGCAAGGCTGCCCTCGACGAATGATCTTTTTGCTCAGAAGTCTAATCTACCGGCCAAGGGCTGACCAGGGACCGCAGCCCTTGGCAAAATGAAAAGTAGCCCAAGCAGTGATTATCCATGGAGCAAAGCTAGTATTAGACTCTGGCAGAGGCGAAGCGGGCGATACGGCACCGGAGAAAACAATCGGAGGAGATATGCACCGACGGGATTTTATTGCTGGAGCAGGAGCGTTGACTGTGCTGGGCTCACAGGGCAGCGCGCATACGCCAACGCTTCCGGTGTACGACATGCCCGAAGAGTTCTTACCGCGCGAGGTGCGCATCCAGAACGATCTCGCGCCATACGTGTTGCATGTGGATCCAGTACAGTTCGCGCTGTACTGGACGCTGCCTGAGGGGCGCGCGATCCGTTATGCAGTCGGAATTGGCCGGCCTGGCCTATATGAGGCGGGTGAATTCTATGTCGGCGCGAAAAAGGTGTGGCCCAGCTGGACGCCGACCCCGGATATGATACGGCGCGAACCGCACCGCTATGCCAGGTTTGCCGATGGCATGCCTGGCGGTCTCGGCAATCCTCTTGGCGCACGTGCGCTCTACCTGTTTCAGCCGGGGCGCGGGGATACATTTCTGCGTGTTCACGGCACCAACGAACCGGATACAATTGGACGGCGCGTGTCGAATGGTTGTGCAAGGCTTGTGAACGATCAGATGATCGACCTCTACGATAGGGTGCCGTTGGACACCCGGGTTGTGCTTCACCCAGTGGTGGACCTGCCTGCCTAAGGTGGCGCTCAGGATCTTCTGTTTGCTGCAACAGCAGCTTTTGCGGGCGTCGAAATTCAAGACGGTAAGTTCAAGATGGTATTGCAGAATAACGCGTCTCAATTCCTCTTTCTGAGCGCACCAAACCTTCGGCCCGGATGCGGTGCGGGCATTCGGTAAATCAAAATTGAAAATACAGGCACTTGTGGCCGCTCTGTGAAGCTGCGCGATCACGCCAAGGATACATTCGGATACAATATCGACTGTGAGCGGGTATTGACCTTCCCGTGCTGGAAGGTGGCAGTTCAAAGCCAAATAAAAAAACGGTTTGGAGGCAGGCATGGCAAGCAAGTCCTGGTTGGAGGCGCGCAGGTGAGTGCTGCTGCGCCATTTCGCCAAACTTATAAACGCCGTAATCAGCCTTCTGCCAACTGACCGAATGGTTTGACTATTGCGGTAATCCGTACATCAGTGAACCGCCCCTTGTAGTTCGCCTGCCTAAGAGGAAATAGAAATGTTCTCACGACGAAGGTTTCTCACAGCAGCGGGCGCTGCTGGTGTCCTGGCGGAACTGCCGGTCCGGGGGGATGCTCTGGAACCGGATCTGATGGAATTGCACGCCACCGTCAAGGCGGTGCAGCTACTGCCACCGGACTACCCGAAAACACAGATTTGGGGCTATGCAGGCGGCACGCCGGGGCCGGAAGTCCGGGTGCCCCAAGGCGGCCGGGTGCAGCGACGATTTGTCAACGGCCTGCCGCAAGCAAGCACAGTCCATTGGCACGGCATCCGTGCGGCGAATTCGATGGATGGGGTGGCAGGGCTGACCCAGGCGCCGGTACCGCCGGGTGGCAGCTTCGATTATGATTTCACCGTTCGGGATGCAGGCACCTATTGGTATCACGCGCACAACCGGTCGGCCGAGCAGGTGGCGCGCGGGCTGCACGGCTCGCTCATTGTTGACGAAAAGGCACCTCCGGATATTGACCGGGATGTCACATTGGTACTCGATGACTGGCTGCTGGAGCCGGATGGTGGGCAGCTATTTCCAGACTTCGAGACGCGCCACGACCGGTCACATGCTGGCCGGTTGGGCAATTTCATTTCGACCAACGGACAGTCAGCTTGGACCCAGACGGTGAAGCGGCACGAGCGGCTTCGGCTCCGGCTGATCAATACCTCCAACGCCAGGATTTTCATACTGGCGCTGGTCAACTTCGAGGGCTGGGTGATGGCACTGGACGGGATGCCGCTGCCAGCCCCCAAGGCTGTTACGGAAGAATTGCTGCTTGGCCCTGGTCAGCGTGCTGATCTCATTGTTGATGTTACTGCCGGAGAAGGCGAAGAGGCGTTTCTCGCGCGGATCGACGGCAACCGGGGCTATGCCCAGGCTGTCTTCCCGGTGCGGGGCGTGTCCAGCACTTCCCGGCGTGGCACCCCGGAGCCGCTCCCGCCGAACCCGGCGATGGAGGTGACGGGTCTGGAGACCGCGAATCAGCTGCGGCTGGACATGGCTGGCGGGGCGATGGGGTCGCTGCGCAGTGCTGTGCTCCAAGGGCGGAAGGCAGGCTTCCGGCAGATGGCGGAGGCCAATCAATTCTGGGCCTTCAACGGTACTGTTGGCATGACGCAGACTCCGCTGGCCACGGTGGCACGGGGCGAGACTGTCCGGGTCACAGTGTCCAACGACACAGCATTCCCGCACGCTATGCATCTGCATGGGATGCATTTCCGCACCGTCCATGCCGATGGCTCGATGGGCCATCTGCGCGACACGCTTCTCAGCTTTGCGGGCGAAAGCCACGAGATTGCTTTTGTTGCCGATAACCCCGGCGACTGGGCTTTCCACTGTCACATGCTTTCGCATGCAGCCTCTGGCATGATGACCTGGATCCGGGTGCAAGCATGACACGGGCGGCCATCAGTGCAGCTGCGGTGCTGGCTGTCGCCGGGATGGGGGCGGCGTGGGTTATGCGGGCGGGTAGCCCGACGGCTCCGCCCGCGGAAACGGAAGCTGTGCCCATTGCACAGGGAAAGGCGCTTTATGCGGAGTATTGCGCGTCCTGCCACGGGGCAAATCTGGAGGGCCAACCAAATTGGCGCAGCCCAGGGGAGGATGGCCGCCTGCCGGCGCCTCCGCATGATGAGACGGGCCACACTTGGCACCATTCTGACCGAATGCTGTTCGAATATACCAAATTGGGGGGGCAGGCTGCGCTAGCAAACAGCGGAGTCGCCTTGGACAGCGGTATGCCAGGCTTTGGCAGCCAGCTTAGTGATGCGCAAATTCGCGGTATCCTGCATTTCATAAAATCAGCTTGGCCCGAGCGCGAGCAGCGGTACCAAGCAGAAAGAACAGAAGTAGAAGCCCAGCAAGAAGGAAAAAGCCAATGATCCCTCCGAAACGTATAATGCTGGCCCTTTGCCTTGCTGTTTTGCCTTTGCCCGGTCTGGCCGAAGAATTGACAGAGGCGGAGATCAAGAAGCTGGTTTATGAGGCGATCCTGGAGCGGCCCGAAATCATTATGCAGGCGGTCGAAATGCTGCAGCGTGACCAGGACGCCGCCAAAGCT
>NZ_LUKH01000112.1:0-5932 GCF_001593695.1 Leisingera sp. F5
TGGAAGACAACGGCCATTCCCTGGTGATCGGCGGCAGCCGGGCCTGGCGCAGCGATCAGGACGATGCGGCCCATTCGCTGTTCAAGGGCACCATCAGCGATGTGCGGATCTTTGACAGCCAGCTGGGCGAAAGCAGCCAGATGGCGCTGGCCGAGGCGGCCGGCACCGCCATGGGTGCCAAAATGGATGCAATGATGGAGGATCTGGCCCCGGCCTTTGGCCAGCTGCACGGCGCCAGCGATACCTTCCTGGAGATTCTGTCGGACTACGGCGTGACCCATCACGGCCATCTGGACCGCAGCCTCAACATGATCAGCCGCAACGGCGGCGACAACACGGTGCGCGGCACCAGCGGCGCCGATGGCATTGATGCGGGCCGCGGCGATGACAAGATCGCCGGCAAAGGCGGCGCCGACGTGCTGCAGGGCAACTATGGCAATGACACGCTGTATGGCGGCGGCGGCAACGATGTGCTGGACGGCGGCCACGGCGAGGACACGCTGAAAGGCGGCGGCGGCAACGACCTGCTGATCAGCCGCGCCGACGGGCGCGAGGGCGCCATCGCCTATGACCCTGACCGCGACGAGGGCGACCCGGAAAACGAGCTGACAGATGGCAAGCTGTACCCCGATCAGCCGGTGCCCGGCGATGATCTTCTGATCGGCGGCAAGGGCGCGGATATCTTTTATTTCCAGACCCTTATCAACGCCAAAGAGCGGTACATCGAGAAGCACACCCGCGACGACGGCACCATCAACTGGCACGGGGTCGCGGGCGAGAACGACAAGCTGCACGACCATTGGGTCGACATCATGGGCCATGATGTGGTGGTGGCCCATCAGACCCTTTGGCCGGTCTATGGCGGCGCTGCCGCCATGGTGATCCTGATGGGAATGAGCGTCGCGGGCTTCCGCTGGGAGGCGCTAAGGTCCGGTGACATGCGCAGTTTCTTAAAACCAGTGGCCGCGGTGCTGATGCCCTATTACCTGATCCTCGCAGGCTATGCCGCGGCCTGGGAGCAAGTGCCCTGGGTCTCGGTCTTTCTGGCCGGCAACTTCGCCCTGACAATTCCTGAAACCCACCAGATGCTGCCCTATCTCTATTGGTTCATCGAGGCATATGTGCAGATGACCCTGCTGGTGGCGCTGCCCTTTGCCGTGCCGCCCCTGCGCCGCTGGCTTGTCCGCCAAGACGCTTTCCGGACCGGCCTGTGTTTTCTGGCGTTTGCCGTGGCACTCCGCCTGATAGCACCCGAGGTCTGGCAAATCGGCGGGCGGGCGCAGTTCACCGTGCCGTGGGTCTTTTACCTGTTTGCCCTTGGCTGGTGCATCACTTCCGCCGGCACCCATGGGCAACGGCTGCTGGTGCTGGCCGCGGCCTGCCTGATCATGCCTGCGGCGGCCTATCTGGGCGGCAACTGGTACGGCGGCTGGATCAAATACATGTGGCTATTGGCACTGATCGCCGGGCTGCTGTTCGTCACCCGCCTGCCGATGCCGCGTTTTGCGGCCCGCCCGCTGATGCGGCTGGCACAGGCCGCCTTCCCGATCTACCTGCTGCACCGTTTCGTGCCGGAACTGCTGATGCCGATGCTCGGGCTGGAGGGCAGCAGCCCATTGAACGACGCTTTAGCAATCTTTGGCGGCCTCGCCATGGGCCTTGCCGCCGCCGCCCTGCAGCGCCAGCTGATGCAGGCATGGACCAATGCCCGCAACCGCCGCCAGCCGGCAGTTGCGCAGGCCTAGGCCAACGCCGCTACTGCACCGGCAATCCGGGTCAAAGCCTCGCGCAACTCCGTTTCCGAAGTCGCATAGGAAATCCGGAAATAGGGCGAGATACCAAAGGCCCGGCCCGGCACCACTGCCACATGATGCTGATCCAGCAGATAGGCGCAGAAATCCGCGTCCGTCTCCAGCACAGCCCCCCGCGGCGTGCGCTTGCCCAGCACCCCGGCGCAATTGGCAAAGGTATAAAACGCCCCCTCCGGCACCGGGCAGTCAATACCCTCCATGCCATTGAGCGCCTCCACCACAAGGTCGCGCCGCGCCTGAAAGCTGGCTCGCCGCTCAGCCAGCACTTCCTCCGGACCGTTCAATGCGGCCACCGCTGCCGCCTGCGAAATGGACGACGGGTGCGAGGTCGATTGCGACTGCACCACTTTCATCGCGGCAATCAGATCCTTCGGCCCGCCCGCATAGCCCAGCCGCCAGCCGGTCATCGCATAGGCCTTGGACACACCATTGACCGTCAGCACCCGCTCCTTCAGCCGCGGCTCTACCTGCGCCGGCGTGGCAAATTCAAACCCGCCATAGGTGATGTGCTCATACATGTCATCCGCCATTAGCCAGACATCCGGATGCCGCAGCAAAACCTCCAGCAGCGGCCTGTAGTCTGCGGCGCTATACCCCGCCCCTGCCGGGTTCGAGGGTGAATTCAGCAGCAGCCAGCGGGTGCGCGGGGTGATCGCCGCCTCCAGCTTGTCCGCGGTCAGCCGGAAGCCCGTATCGTCGCCGCAAGCCACCAGTACCGGCACCCCGCCCGCAATGCGGATGATGTCGGAATAGGAGGTCCAATAGGGCGTCGGCACGATCACCTCATCACCGGGGTCAAGGCTTGCCATGAAGGCATCAAACAGGATTTCCTTGGCGCCGGTGCCCGCGATGATCTCGTCCAGTGCATAGTCCAGCCCGTTGTCGCGCCGGAACTTCGCCTGGATCGCCTTCCGCAGCGCCAGCGTGCCGCCAAGGGCGGTGTATTTCGTCTGCCCCGCCCGCATCGCCGCGGCGGCGGCCTCTTTGACGTGGTCCGGCGTATCAAAATCCGGCTCCCCAGCGCCGAGGATGATCACAGGCGCGCCCTGCCGCTTCATCTCTGTCGCCTTCGCGCCGATGGTCAGAATTTCCGAGACCTCAAGCGGGTCAAGACGGCTGGCGCGGCGGAACTGGGCCATGGCGGAGGCTCCCTGCAGGATGAATCACCCCACCAGCATGAAACGAAAGCCGCTCTCCAAAAACCGGCTCTTTGCGACAGAACCCATTCCTGTTTGACATGGTGCATGCTTAAGCCACTCAGGGCTGCGCCTGCATGGGCAGGTGCGAATGCACCTGTCCGTTTTGCCGGAGGCAAGCCTTCGGTCTGACGGGCAGGCAGGTGCAGCCCGGCCTCTCGGCCAGGCAATAACTCTCAATCAGGCCGGCTCTTTAACTGCTTGCGCATCCAGACTTCCAGCTTCTGCACCGCCTCCGGCACCGACCCGTGCGGGCGCACCAGGTAATAGCGCTTGCGGGACACCAGTTCCGGCCCCGGGATCCGCAGCAAATCCCCCGCCGCAACCTCCCGCGCCACCATGTCATAGGGCACGATCGCCGCACCCAGCCCGGCCAGCGCTGCTGCAATCACCATCGAATGCTGATCGAAATAGCGCCCGTCCTGCCGCGGCAGGCCTGCCAGCCCGGCGCGCTCGAACCACTCCGCCCAGGACCCCGCCCGGCTGTCCAGATGCAGCAGCGGCGCCTGCGCCAGATTGGCTGCCAGCTCCAGCTGATGCACGGCATAGAACCCCGGCGCGCAGACCGGCACCATCTCCTCGCCGAACAGAGGCGCCATATGGGTGCCCGGCCAGTTGTCCAGCCCGTAATGCACCGCCAGGTCGAAGTTCTCGCGGGCAAAATCAAACGGCTCCAGCCGGGTGGAGAAGCTCAGTTCCACCTCCGGGTGGCGCTGAAAGAAATCCGGCAGCCGCGGGATCAGCCACAGATTGGCAAAGGCCGGCAGCACCGCAATCCGCAAGGCCGAGCGGCCCGCACCCGCAGCCGCGGCCTTTTGCAGCGTCGCCCGCAGCCCCGCCAGATCCAGCTCCAGATCGGCGGCCAGCCCCTGCCCTGCAAGCGTCAGCACCACGCCCCGGCCCGCCCGTTGGAACAGGTCGAACCCCAGATCCGCCTCCAGCTCCTTTACCTTCTTGCTGACCGCGCTTTGGGTCAGCCCCAGCTCCTCACCCGCCGCAGTGAAACTCTGATGCCGCGCAGCGCTTTCGAAACAGCGCAGACGGGTCAGGCTTGGCAGCTGCATCTCACACCTCCCCCAGTTGCGAGATCAGCCACTCGCGGAACTTGATCAGCGGATATTCCTCCGCCTGATCCGCAGGCCAGACCAGAAAATACTCACCCAGACTCACCGCCGCCCCCTCCATCGCCAGCGCCAAACGGCCTTGTGAAATTTCATTCTCCCCCAGGAAATCCGGCAGCAAGGCCACTCCCAGCCCATGCACCGCCCCCTGCGTCATCGCCGAGGACTGGTCAAACAGCATCCCCCGCAGCTTGGCGGCCGGCACGCCGTGCAGGTGAAACCACTGCTCCCAGCAATCGGGATGGGTCTCCAGATGCAAGAGCGGATAGTTCAGCAGCTCCGCCGGGCTGGCCACCGGCCCCGCCATCAGTCCCGGCGCGCAGACCGGCAGCACATGTTTCGGCATCAAGGGCAGATACGCCACCCCCGGCCAGTCCCGTGTGCCGTAATGGATTGCCGCCTGCGCGGTGCCCGCGTCAAAGCTGAAGGGCAAGTTATGCGTATGCAGGTTCACCGTGATCCCAGGATGCGAGGCGGCAAACTCCTTCAGCCGCGGCGCCAGCCAGTGCAGGCCGAAGGACGGCAGGATCGACAGGGTGAAGCTGCCCCCGTCCGGATTGGCCCGCAGCTTGACCGAGGCCTGCGCCAGCCGGGTCAGGATCGCGCGCGCCTCCTTGGCAAAGCCGGTCCCGGCCGGCGTCAGCTGCATCCGCATCTGGTCACGGGCGATCAGATCCACCTCCATCTGCTCTTCCAGCTGCTTCAGCTGGCGGCTGATGGCGCTTTGCGTCAGCGACAGGTCCGCCGCCGCAGCCGAGGCACTGCCTAACCGGTCTACCGCCTCCAAGGCCAGCAGCGAGGGGATCGAGGGCAGGAAGCGGCGCGGGGCAATCATATGATCTGAACTCATGAGGGATGGATTTAGTTTCATTAGCAATCCAGAGCAGACAGTGCAATTTCTATATCAGCCCCACGCTCGGCAGGACATTGACGGAATCCACCCTAAAGTTTTCCTCATGCCCCGCCCTTGCACCGAAAGGACGCAGATATGCCTCATTCCGACATTCTCGCCGCAGCTGGCCTGACCGAATCCGAAGTAACAGGCGGCACACTCGCCGTCTCCACACCGGTGGACGGCAGCGAAATCGCCCTGTTGAAGACCCACACCCCAGCCGAGGCCGAAGCCCAGATCGCCGCGGCCAAATCCGCCTTCAAATCCTGGCGCCTGGTGCCGGCCCCGCGCCGCGGCGAGCTGGTGCGGCTCTTGGGCGAGGAACTGCGCCGCGAGAAGGAAAACCTGGGCCGCCTAGTCACCCTGGAATGCGGCAAGATCTACCAGGAGGGGCTGGGCGAAGTGCAAGAGATGATCGACATCTGCGACTTCGCCGTGGGTCTTTCGCGCCAGCTCTACGGCCTCACCATAGCGTCTGAGCGCCCTGGCCACGCCATGCGCGAGAGCTGGCACCCGATGGGCACTTGCGGCATCATCACTGCTTTCAACTTCCCCGTCGCCCCCTGGTGCTGGAACGCAGCACTTGCGCTGGTCTGCGGCGATCCGGTGATCTGGAAGCCGTCCGAGAAAACCCCGCTGACAGCGCTGGCCGTGCAGAAAATCTGCGAGCGCGCCATGGCGGCCTTTGGCGCGGACGCCCCCGAGGGCCTGATCCAGGTGCTGATCGGCGAGCGTGATTTGGGTGAGGCGCTGACCGCCTCCAAGGATGTCGCCATCATCTCCGCCACCGGCTCGGTGCCGATGGGCAAGGCGGTAGCGGCGGATATGTCCAATCGCCTCGGCCGCACTATTCTGGAGCTTGGCGGCAACAACGCGATGATCGTGGCCCCCTCCGCCGATCTGGAAATGGCC
>NZ_LUKH01000113.1:0-5916 GCF_001593695.1 Leisingera sp. F5
GTAATACAGACGAGGGGGCACCGAATGCCTGAAGGCCGGACAGGGCAGGGATACGGCGGCGAAAGCCTGCTGTTTCTGACGGATGAGCAGCTGCGCCAGGGGATCGAGGCAATGTTTTTTGCCTACCGCGGCTTTACCGCCGATCCGGACCGGATTCTGGCGGAATTGTCCTATGGCCGGGCGCATCACCGGGCGGTCCACTTTATCAACCGCTCACCGGGAACGACGGTGAACAACCTTCTCAGCATTCTGGGCGTGACCAAACAGTCGCTGAACCGGGTGCTGCGCACATTGATCGGCGACGGTTTGGTGATCAGCAAGGTGGGTGAGCTGGATAAGCGCGAGCGGCATCTGTACCTGACCGATCAGGGCGCGGCGCTGGAAGCCACGCTGTCAGACGCACAGCGCGCCCGGATGCGCGCCGCCTACAAAGATGCCGGCCCCGAGGCGGTGCAAGGCTTCAAAAAGGTGCTTGAGGCAATGATGGATGCGGATATGCGCCGTGCCTATGCCAAGTTGCGGGATTAAGGCGTATGAGCATGCATGACGCCCATCTGCTGATCATTGACGACGACGAACGCATCCGCGGGCTTTTGAAGAAATTCCTGATGCGCTCCGGCTTTCTGGTCACCGCAGCGCGCGACGCGGCCCATGCCCGCCGGGTGCTGGCGGGCTTGGATTTCGACCTGATCGTCATGGATGTGATGATGCCCGGCGAGGACGGTATCTCGCTGACAACTTCCTTGCGCGAAACCATGTCCACACCGATCCTGCTGCTGACCGCCAAGGGCGAAACTGAGGACAGGATTGCGGGGCTGGAAGCTGGCGCGGATGACTACCTGCCGAAACCCTTTGAACCCAAAGAGCTGCTGCTGCGTGTCAACGCAATCCTGCGGCGGATGCCGGACACGGTTGCACAGGAAAGTGCGCCCAAAGTGCTGCATCTGGGTGCCATCCGCTATGACATCGAACGCGGTGAAATGTGGCAGGGGGATGAGCTGATCCGCCTCACCGGCACCGAAAGCCAGTTGATGAGGATCTTCTCGGCCCAGCCCGGCGAGCCGGTCTCCCGCACCAAGCTGGTCGAGGATCTGGGCCGCGACCGCGGCCAGGCGCAGGAACGCGCGGTGGACGTGCAGATCACCCGTCTGCGCCGCAAGATCGAGCCGAACCCGAAACAGCCGCAATACCTGCAGACGGTACGCGGCGCGGGCTATATGCTGGCACCCGACTAAAGCGTACCGCGCCTCTTCCTCTTGCCAGAAATATCCCGGGGTCCGGGGCAGAGCCCCGGGATTCCCCTTGCCGCGCAGCGCCGCTGCCCCCTAGGGTCGCGCCAAACCCGGCCGCAGGAGGACACGCGCCATGACAACCGCCCTGATCACCCACGCGGATTGCCTGAACCACGTGACACCGGACGGGCATCCGGAACAGTTGGCGCGGCTGGAACATATCCTGCAGGCGCTGGAACCGCTTGACCTGAAACGCGTCACAGCACCGATGGCCGCCGAAGACGATATTCTGCGTATCCACCCTGCCGGATACCTGTCGAACCTGCGCAAAGCCTCGCCTGCTGAAGGCTGGGCACAGATTGACGGCGACACATTCATGTCTCCTGGCTCACTGGATGCCGCCTTCCGCGCGGCTGGTGCCGTGGTGCGCGGCGTGGATATGGTGCTGGGCGGCGAGGTGCAGAACGCCTTTGCCGCGGTGCGCCCGCCAGGACATCATGCCGAAACCGATACCGCGATGGGATTCTGCCTGTTCGGCAATGCAGCACTGGCGGCCAAACATGCGCTGGATCATCACGGCCTCAGCCGCGTTGCGGTGGTGGATTTCGACGTGCATCACGGCAATGGCACCCAGGATCTGCTGTGGGACGAGGCGCGCGCGCTGGTGATCACCAGCCAGCAGATGCCGCTCTGGCCCGGCTCCGGCCGCCCGGATGAAGACGGCGCCCATGGCAATATCCTCAACATGCCACTGGCACCGGGTTCGGGCCGGGCGGAAATGCAGGCAGCCTATGAAACCCAGGCCTTCCCCCGCCTGCGCGCCTTCAAACCGGAGCTGATCATCATCTCGGCCGGCTTTGACGCCCATCAGGACGACCCGCTGGCCAGCCTGAACTGGGCAACCGCGGATTTCGCCTGGATCACCGCCGAACTCTGCAACCTCGCAAGCGAACTCTGTGGCGCCCGTATCGTCTCGACTTTGGAGGGCGGATATGATCTGAACGCGCTGGCCGCGGCAACGCGCGCACATGTGGAAGAATTGATAAAGGCACCGGCATGACTGAGACCCCCGTAGACCAGATGAGCTTTGAACAGGCGATGCGTGAGCTGGAAGGCGTGGTGGACCAGCTGGAGCGCGGCGACGTGGCGCTGGATGCCTCGATCGCGCTTTACGAGCGCGGTGCCGCGCTGAAGAAACGCTGTGAGGATGAGCTGAAACGCGCCGAGGAAAAGGTCGCCGCCATCACTCTGGACTCCAACGGCGCCCCCAAGGGCACCCAGCCGCTGGATGCCGGCTAAGCCATGACCGTCGCAGCAGACGCCCGAACGCGCCCCTTTGCAGATGCATTGAAGAACGCACAGGCCAGCATCACCGCACATATGGAAATGCGGCTGGCAGGCAGCGACGAGCTGCACACCGCGATGCGCTACGCCATCACCGGCGGCAAGATGCTGCGCGGCTTTCTGGTGCTGGAAAGCAGCCGTCTGCACGGTGTCCCGGCTGAAGCTGCCCTTGAGGCAGCGCTCGCTATTGAATGCATCCACGCTTATTCGCTGGTACATGACGACCTGCCATGCATGGACGATGACGGTCTGCGCCGCGGCCAGCCTACTGTGCACAAGAAATGGGATGAGGCGATGGCGGTTCTTGCCGGCGACAGCCTGCAGGCCTTTGCCTTTGAGCTGCTGGCAGACACCAAGGCTGGCCCCCACGCCCTGACCCTGATCCGCGGCCTGGCGCAGTCCTCTGGCAAAGACGGCATGGTGTCGGGCCAGATGCTGGACATTGCGGCAGAGACCGCCGACGCGCCGCTGACGCTGGAGCAGATCACCAGGCTGCAGGGCCGCAAAACCGGCTGCCTGATCGAATGGTCCGCCACTGCCGGCGCGGTGCTGGCGGGCGATGATACGTTACCGCTGCGGCAATACGCACGCGCCCTTGGTCTTGCCTTCCAGATCGCCGACGACATCCTGGATGTGGAAGGCGATGCCGCCAAGGTCGGCAAAGCCGTTCGCAAGGATGCCGATGCCGGCAAGGCAACCTTTGTCTCGCTGCTTGGTCTGGCAGAGGCAAAAGCCCGCGCACAGTCTTTGTGCGACGAGGCCTGCACCGCGCTGTCGCCTTATGGTGAGGATGCAGCAACCTTGAAGGAAGCCGCGCGTTTCGTTATTGCGCGCGACAGCTAACCCCGCGCGCCACGCCCCGGCACCCCTGCCCGGCGCAGCCCAAGGAGACACCATGTCCGACCGGCCCAAGACCCCGCTTCTGGACCAGATTACCCGCCCCGCGGATCTGAAGGGGCTGACGGATGCGCAACTGGTGCAAGTGGCGCAGGAACTGCGGCAGGAAACCATTGCGGCCGTCTCCGTCACCGGCGGCCATCTGGGCGCAGGCCTGGGTGTGGTGGAACTGACCACCGCCCTGCACGCAGTCTTTGACACTCCGCGCGACAAGGTGATCTGGGACGTCTCCCACCAGTGCTACCCGCATAAGATCCTGACCGGGCGTCGCGACCGCATCCGCACCCTGCGGATGAAGGAGGGACTCAGCGGTTTCACCAAACGTTCCGAGTCGCCCTATGACCCGTTTGGCGCCGCCCATAGTTCCACCTCGATCAGCGCCGCGCTTGGTTTTGCCGTGGCGCGCGATCTGGGCGGTGTAATCCCCGAGGGCAACGGCGACGCCATCGCGGTGATCGGCGACGGTTCGATGTCTGCGGGCATGGCGTTTGAGGCGATGAACAACGCAGGCCACCTGGGCAAGCGGCTGATCGTCATCCTGAACGACAACGAAATGTCGATCGCCCCGCCGGTTGGCGCGCTGTCTTCCTACTTGTCGCGGCTTTATGCCGGCGAGCCTTTCCAGGAGCTGAAAGCGGCGGCCAAGGGGGCCGTCTCGCTGCTGCCCGAACCTTTCCGCGAAGGCGCCAAACGGGCCAAGGACATGCTCAAGGGCATGGCCGTCGGCGGCACTCTGTTCGAAGCCTTGGGGTTTTCCTACCTCGGTCCCATCGACGGGCATGACATGGACCAGCTGCTGCCGGTGCTGCGCACGGTCAAGGCCCGCGCCACCGGCCCGATCCTGATCCATGTGCTGACCAAAAAGGGCAAGGGCTATGCCCCGGCCGAGGCTGCCCGCGACAAGGGCCACGCCACCGCAAAATTCGACATGGTGACGGGGGAGCAGAAAAAGGCGCCCTCCAACGCGCCCTCCTATACTTCGGTGTTCGGCAATGAACTGGTGAAGCTCGCAGCCGCGGACGACAAGATCTGCGCCGTGACCGCGGCGATGCCCGACGGCACCGGTCTGAATCTGATGGCAGAACGCTACCCCTCGCGCACCTTTGACGTGGGCATCGCCGAACAGCACGGCGTGACCTTTGCCGCCGCCCTTGCGGCAGGCGGCATGAAGCCGTTTTGCGCGATGTACTCCACTTTCCTGCAGCGCGGTTATGATCAGGTAGTGCATGACGTGGCGATCCAGCGCTTGGCCGTCCGCTTTGCAATTGACCGCGCGGGCCTGGTGGGCGCCGATGGTGCCACCCACGCAGGCAGTTTCGACATTGGCTATATGGCAAACCTGCCCGGCATGGTGGTGATGGCCGCCGCCGACGAGGCCGAGCTGGCCCATATGATCGCCACTGCCGCTGCCCATGACGACGGCCCTATCGCCTTCCGTTATCCCCGCGGCGAGGGTGAAGGCGTCGAGATGCCTGAAACCCCGGAAGTGCTGGAAATCGGCAAAGGCCGGATGATCCAGGACGGCAAACGCGTGGCGCTGCTGTCCTTCGGCACCCGTTTGGGTGAGGTCAAAAAGGCCGCCGAAGCATTGGCCGCCAAGGGCATCACGCCGACAATTGCTGACGCCCGCTTTGCCAAGCCGCTCGACCGCGATCTGATCCTGCAGCTGGCTGCGGATCACGAGGCGCTGATCACCATCGAGGAAGGCGCGGTGGGCGGTTTCGGCTCCCATGTCGCACAGCTGCTGGCCGAGGAAGGCGTGTTCGACAGCGGCCTAAAGTACCGCTCGATGGTGCTGCCCGATACGTTCATCGACCAGGCCAGCCCTGCGGATATGTATGAAGTGGCCGCAATGAACGCGCCGCAGATCGAAGCCAAGGTGCTGGAGGTGCTGGGCGTCGCGACAATTGGTGAGAAGCGAGCTTAACGCCCCGCCTCTCCTCTCTTCTCCTGTTCCATACGGCGCGCTGGTATTTGGCAAGCTCACCTGAGCTGAATTTGCCTTGTGCTACCTATATCCGGTTGCGACGCAGAAAAACCTGTAGGCACCCGCTGTCATCCCCTTGTTCAGCTTGCGGACCAGCGCTGCGACCTGATCATCGCCCAGCAGGTAAACAGGCAGCTTTTCCGGATTCATAACAGCGAAATTCATCAGCATCGCCCGCTTGGCAAACACAGCAAAACCAAACACAACATCGAGCTTACGTGCAATAGATTGCTGTTCCCAAAGCTGGTCAACAACACCAGGGTACTGCCGGTTGATCCGCGCATAAAGCCGCCCGAGCGTCCGGAAGTTCAACAGCACAAAGACTAGATGCAAAATGCCCAAACCCTAAACCCCCGGCGGCTCCGCAGGCGGCACAAAGCTCTCCATGTCCTCGGCCTCCAGAACCGCCCGTAGACCCTCGCGGTAGGTGGGGTAGAACAGCTCCACCCCCAGCTC
>NZ_LUKH01000114.1:0-5890 GCF_001593695.1 Leisingera sp. F5
TGATGTTGTCGGCGGACACGGCCATGCGCTCTTCGAGAAAGCTTAGCTTATATCCCAGCGCATAGCGCCCATTGCCGGTGCGGCCCATGCGCGTTTCCAATTGTTGCACCATCACCTGTTCATCACGGGTTTCGGGGGCATCCACGGTGACGTTGGACAGCATTTTGGTGGCTGGCCCCGCAGGGCCATAAGCCGGAGCAAAGCCACAGCCCGCCAGGGCTGCGACCGCTGCGATCAAAAAGGTTCTTCGGCTAGACAACCACATTCACAATGCGCCCCGGTACAACGATGAGCTTCTTCGGTTGGCCCCCGTCCAGGGCCTTGACCACAGCATCATGCGCCAGTGCCAGCTTTTCAACCTCTTCCTTTGGCATGTCCTTGGGCACGCTGATTTCCGCGCGACGTTTGCCGTTAATCTGGATCGGCATGGTCACGGTGTCGTCCACCAGCATTTTCTCGTCCGCGATGGGCCATGCGGCGGTGGCGATCAGGCCCTCGCCCCCCAGCATCTGCCAGATTTCCTCGGACAGGTGAGGAGTCATCGGCGACATCAGGATGGCCAAGGTCCGCGCGGCCTCGGTCTTGGCTGCTTTGCCCGCTTTGGATTTCGCCAGCGTGTTGGTGAATCCGTACAGTTTCGCGATCGAGGCATTGAACCCAAAGGATTCGACACCGCCAGTCACGTCGTGAATGGCCTTGTGCATCGCGCGCAGCAGGGCCTCGTCTTCTTTGGCGTTGTCGGCCGCATCACTGTCCAGAATGTCCGAGACAATGCGGTGCACGCGGGCCAGATGCTTGGCTGCGGCTTCGGCACCCGCGGCGGTCCATTCCACGTCACGTTCGGGCGGGCTGTCGGACAGAA
Source organism: Leisingera sp. F5 (assembly GCF_001593695.1). NCBI lineage: Bacteria > Pseudomonadati > Pseudomonadota > Alphaproteobacteria > Rhodobacterales > Roseobacteraceae > Leisingera > Leisingera sp. F5. Next base: position 863 of record NZ_LUKH01000114.1, read on the forward strand.
CGAACCAACGGGCGGTATCCGCGCCGTATTGCTGGATGATCTGCACCGGGTCCACGACGTTGTTTTTCGACTTGGACATCTTGGCCGATGGGATGATTTCGACCTCGCTGCCATCAGCCAGCTTGCCGTCCGTCACGTCTTCGGGCAGGTGATAGACCGGGCGGCCATTGGCGTCGCGTGTCTGATAAATCTCATGTGTAACCATGCCTTGGGTGAACAACGCATTGAACGGTTCGATCGCCTTTTCAGGCAGGTGGCCTGTTATCTGCATCGCACGGGCAAAGAAACGCGAATACAGCAGATGCAGAATCGCATGTTCAATACCGCCGATGTATTGATCGACGTTCATCCAATATTCAGCTTCGGCCAGATCGGTGGGTGTTTCGGCGCGCGGTGCAGTGAAACGGGCGAAATACCAGGACGAATCGACAAAGGTGTCCATGGTGTCGGTTTCGCGCAAAGCAGGCTTGCCGCAGGAGGGGCAGGCGCAATCGCGCCAGGTCGGATGGCGGTCCAGCGGGTTGCCCGGAACCGAGAAGTCGATGGCCTTGCCGTCTTCGTCATAGGGCAGGGCGATCGGCAGGTTCTCTTTCTTTTCCGGCACCACGCCGCAGTCTTCGCAATGGACCACAGGGATAGGGCAACCCCAGTAGCGCTGGCGGGAGAGGCCCCAATCGCGGAGGCGGTATTTGGTGACGCCCTTTCCCCAGCCGGCTTTCTCGGCAAAGTCCACTGTGGCGTTGATGGCTTCTTCACCGGTGGCCTCGGTCAGCCCAGCGAAATGATCGACCCAGCGGACCTTCTCAGACTTGGCCGGCACGAACGCCTCGTTGGCAACCGGAGAATCATTGTCCAGCGCAAAGAAGGTATCGGTGACCGGCAGATCATACTTGCGGCAGAAATCCAGGTCGCGCTGGTCATGCGCCGGGCAGGCAAAGATCGCGCCGGTGCCGTAGTCCATCAGGATGAAGTTGGCGATCCAGACCGGCAGCTCCCAATCCGGGTTCAGCGGGTGCTTTACGCGGATGCCGGTGTCATAGCCCAGCTTTTCCGCCGTCTCGATGGCTTCCTCGGTGGTGCCGCCTTTGCGGCATTCAGCGACAAAGGCTGCAACGTCTTCCGATTCGGCTTCCAGCGCCTTGGCAATCGGGTGGTCGGGCGAAATGCCGACAAAAGATGCGCCCATCAGGGTGTCGGGGCGGGTGGTGTAAACCTCAATGGGCTCTGCGCCATCTGTGCGCTCAAACGAGAACTGCAGGCCGCGAGACTTGCCGATCCAGTTTTCCTGCATCAGGCGCACCTTGGCGGGCCAGTTTTCGAGAGCATCCAGCGCCGACAGCAGTTCTTCGGACATATCCGAGATCTTGAAGAACCATTGCGTCAGCTCGCGCCGCTCCACCAGCGCGCCCGAGCGCCAGCCGCGGCCGTTCTCGACCTGCTCGTTTGCCAGAACGGTCATGTCGATGGGGTCCCAGTTCACCACCGCGTTCTTGCGGTAGACCAGGCCCTTTTCCAGGAAATCCAGGAACAGCGCCTGCTGCTGTCCGTAATACTCCGGGTCGCAAGTGGCAAACATGCGTGTCCAATCCAGCGACAGGCCCAGCGGTTTCATCTGCTCAACCATCGTATCGATATTGGCGTAGGTCCAATCCTTGGGGTGCCCGCCCGAGGCCATCGCAGCATTTTCGGCCGGCATGCCAAAAGCGTCAAACCCCATTGGGTGCAATACGTTATGGCCGGTAGACAGCTTGTAGCGCGCGATTACGTCGCCCATCGTGTAGTTGCGGACATGCCCCATGTGCAGTTTGCCCGATGGATAGGGGAACATCTCCAGCACATAGTACTTCGGCTTGCCGCCGGTGCGCTTGGCCTGAAAGATCCCGGCCTTGTCCCAGGCTTCCTGCCATTTAGCTTCGATTTCCGTGGCGGAGTAACGCGACATCAGAGCGGTCCTTTGCATGAAAACGCCGGGCAAGTGGCCCGGCGCTTCTGATAATGGGGTTTGGCTGGTGTTTCCAGAGCGCAGAGGGTCAGAGTTTTTTGTCTGCGATCCGCAGCTGCCGCGCGCGGGAAAGAATCGCGTCCTCAACCGCGCGGGACGTGCTGGCGCTGACCGGGCCGCCCTTGGATTGCAGCGCAACGTTCAGAGAGCGCGCGTCCAGGGCCGGGTCTTTGATGTGAACGGTGGCACGGTAAGTGCGGCCGCCGCCCGGCGGGGTGCCATAGCCGGTGGTGATCACGCCGGTAAAAGGATCAACCGATTGCACCGGCAAAAAGCTCAGCACATCCAGGCTCGCGGTCCACAGGTAGCGGTTCACCTGAACGGTCTGGTCCGGCTTGGCGTTCAAAAAGTCAAAGACGGAGGACTTAGTCGCTTCGCCCTGGATCTCTTCTTTGTGACTGATTGTGCGTGCAGTGCTCGAAGGGGCTTTGCCGCCCCGGCCGCCGCAGGCCGCAAGGCTAAGACAGATTGCGCTGATTACTGTAACCCGCAGGGTCTTTCCGTATTTCATAACCGCTCCCGGAGCCAATTTCTGCGCGAACACCTAACGCAAGCCGTGTTGGCGGAGCAAGGGCTTTGGCCTCCATGGCCCTGCACCTGTTCGTCATTTTCAGGGAAAACTGCCGGTAAGAGTGGCCAACGGTGCGGTTCTTGCCGCCGGGACAGTGCGGACTGTGGCAAAGCTGCACCATCCGGGCTTGCATCGTTTCCTGAGACTTTCCCAAGCCTTGCCAAAACGGGGGTGAAAGAGCGAAACCCCTTGGCATACCCACGCCGGATTCCCCGGTTTGGGCATAGGATTAGAAAACCGAGGGAAAAACATGAAAAAGGTTCTCTTCGCGACTACCGCGCTGATCGCCACCGCAGGCATGGCCGCGGCAGAAGTCAAAATCTCCGGCTACGGCCGTTTTGGTCTGGACTACAACGAAGCCAACAAAAACGTTGCTGGCCGTTCCGACACCAACATCACCAGCCGTTTCCGTCTGACCTTTGACGTGTCGACCGAAACCGACAGTGGTGTGACCGTTGGTGGTCGTGTCCGTGCTCAGTCCCGTAGCCGTGATGGTGTAGCAGGCACTGTTGGCTGGTCTGCACCGCAGTTCCACGTTGCATACGGTGGTCTGCGCGTGAATGTCGGCAACATTTGGGGTGCAATCGACTCCGCTCCCGGCCTGTATCTGAACACCACCTCGGTCGATACCGGTATTGACGGCATGGGCTTCCACAGCCTGGCCATCGGCAATGCCTTCAACTGGGATACCTTCACCTCCGCAGGCGCTGGCCGCAACGGTGTTGAAGCTCTGTACTCGGCAGGCGGCTTCAGCGGTCACATCTCCTACTCGCAGTCGAATGGCGGCACCACTCTGGGTTCCGCAGACGGCCTGCAGCGCACTGCAGTCATGCTGAGCTACTCCTTCGGTGACTACTTCGTGACCGGCGCATACCAGTCCGAAGACAACGGCACTGTCGTAGCCAAGACCGACGGTAGCACCGAGAGCTCTGGCGACGGCATGGGCTTCTTCGCAATCGGCGGCGACTTCGGTCAGTTCGGTGCAACCCTGTCCTACGGCACCACCGAAGAAGCCGACGCTGTGACTCTGGCAGGCGACGTTGAAATCGGTGCAGCCTCGACCCTCGTCGCATGGGTGAATTCCACCGACATCGAGACCGACGTGACCGCGGCAACCCAGACTCGCACCGACGGTACCTCCTTCGGCATCAACTACGAGTATGACCTGGGCGGCGGTGTGACCTTCGTTGCTGGCTATGTGAACAACGCAGCGGACGACGACGATCAGCAAGTTCAGGCAGGTCTGCACTTCAGCTTCTAAGCTGAAGCACGCCTAGCGTGAATTTAGGGCGGGTTCCTTCGGGAGCCTGCCCTTTTCTTTTGCCCCTTAACATTTGCAGGCAAACAGTGTTTTTTGCGGCCAAACAGCTATGAGGCCATATCCATGCCGCTTGAAGATATCAGTTCCCGAATCGCCAAAGCTGAACAGCAGGCCGGCCGTATGCCGGGCAGTGTGCAGCTGATTGCGGTATCCAAGGTGCAGCCGGACGAGCGGGTCGAGGCGGTGCTGCAGGAAGGCCATCGCTGTTTCGGTGAAAACAAGGTGCAAGAGGCTGCTGGAAAGTGGCCGGGATTCGCGGAACAGTTTGACGGCATCGATTTGCATTTGATCGGCCCGTTGCAGACCAACAAAACCCGCCAGGCGATGGAGCTGTTTGACAGCATTCACTCAGTCGACCGGCCCAAGCTGGCCAATACGCTGGCCCGGCTGGCGCAGGAGCTAGGCAAGTGCCCGGAATTGTTCATTCAAGTGAATACCGGCGAGGAGGAGCAAAAGGCAGGCGTCATGCCGTCCGATGCAGATGCTTTCATCGCAGACTGCCGCCAGCTCGATCTGCCTCTCATGGGGTTGATGTGTATCCCGCCTGCGGAAGAAGAGGCCAGCCTGCATTTCGCGCTGCTGGCAAAGATTGCTGAGCGCAACGGGTTGAAGGGCCTGTCGATGGGAATGAGCGGCGATTTCGAGAAAGCCATTGCACTTGGTGCCACCCATGTTCGCGTCGGCTCTGCCATTTTCGGCGCTCGCACCTATTGAGGCCCAAAAGTTTTGGGCAAAACTATTGCCAAGACTTTTTGAAAAGTCTTGGCTGCGTCAGGTGCGTGCCAGCGGCGGGACAATGACCCGGGATCCTAGTTGCACCCGGTCAGCAAGCCAATGGAGATCAGTGCGTGAAAACGCGATGCAGCCTTCGGTGGGGTATCCAGGACGGCGCCATTGGTGAATGAAGATCGCAGAACCGCTTCCCGGAGTTGCGGCTGGCCAGTTCCAATCGGTGATCAAAACCAGATCATACAGCGGATCACTGCGCCGCAGTCTTTCATGGCTGAACGAGTGCGGTGCCCGCACATGATGATTGTAATTTTCATCTCCTGAATCATCCGACCATAGGTCCTGCGGACCAATGGGCTTGGCCCAGGAGGCAGGGCGGCACAGCCTGTCGGGGCGGTAATACAT
>NZ_LUKH01000115.1:0-5853 GCF_001593695.1 Leisingera sp. F5
AGCCCACGCTGGCCCGGCGTCGTCGGCTTATACGACTTGAGTGCCATGCTTTCTGTCTTCCGTTTAGCGTGCAGGCCCTTAGGTTTTTGTCTTTGGACCCGCTATGTGTAAGCCCCCCGCCCGCTTGCCTCCTGTGGAGACGCACTACTAGGGTGGCCGATGTATAGGGCCCCGAAGGTCCCAGAGTTCGAACATCCTGACAAACGTAACAACCCCGGAACGAATCCGGGGTCTTCAGGATTGGTGCGGCTTAGCAGAGTCGTGGAGAGGTGGCAATCACATTTATTCTCAGGAAACCCTGCGCGCCGACGTCAAGGATCCATAGAATAAACTTTAACCCATTTTCAAGAAGTTGACCTCAAAGTAGCGCGCGCCTTCTTTAGCATAGTACTTCTCAATTCGAACTTTGTACTTCGTACCATCGTCCTCTGTTCCAATGTAGCAAGTGTTTCCGTGTACACATGCTTCTCGTCCGCCACCGACGAATTCAAATACAAATCCGTTTGTATAACCTGCCGATTTTATTGAGGACCACAAGACGGAGGGCTTCCAGCAGAACTCTTGCCCATACTTAAATTTAACAGTGAATTGTGATGGCATCGATTGAAGGTAAATGCAGTCTTTTTCGACAAAGTGTATCCGGCGTTTAGTTGCGACAGGAACACCTTCGCCGCTTTTTGCAGGCAGTGAAGAAAGCTTGGCATTAACAAGCGTCAAAACCTCCCCCTCCAGCTGGCCTTTAAGCGCCGCAAACAACCTCCGAACGCGCTCTTCCGAAACGCCGCTGTTCTCCCCAGCTGGCAGTTCAGCAATCCACCGTTGGAATTCATCAGTAAGATCAAGTTTCACTTGCTCAACGGCTTTGTTCAGAGCCATCCGATCAACGCCACCGCCTGCGGTCTTGGGCAGATTTTCAATCTTCACGGAAAGGGCCTCAAAACGCTTCTCAAGCTCCCGCATCGCCATTTTATTTAGTTCACTGCCGTGAACCAATGCCTCTTTGCGAAGGGCTTCCTGCTCCCGCCTGACTTCAGTAAGAACAGAGCTTTGGCGCCGCTCGAAAGCGTCAAGCTGCCTTTGCTGAGCAGTCAACTGCTCTCTCAGAACGGTAAAGGCTTCGTTCGCCGAAACCGCCTTATCAATGCTGCCTTGGTTCAATGCTGCCAGTACACCGACAACACTGCATGCGCCACCAATGGCACTGGCCATTAAGTTGGTTCGATTGAAAATTGCTCCAAAGAAACTCATCGAATAATCCTGGAATAGAATTGCCTCGCTGAAATACAAGCTTATGCAAGGATCAAATGCAACCTGACAAATTCCTGCAAAACAACAATCGCTTTTGCCAATCTCACGTTGCCGCAGTCCAACCTGCAAGCCCCGCCAACAGGAACACCACCAGCCAAAGCACCGCCCCATGGGGGCGGGTCATGCCGGAGGCATGCTTTCAGCATGACGCTAGCGCGGCGGGATGCGCCCTATTGCGCCTCAAGGAACCGGCTGGCGTCCAGAATGGTGTCAGTCAGCCCTTCGAAGAAGCCGGGAAAACTGATGTCCACCAGCCCAACTGATTGCTGTGCATCATCGGGGGCAGCGTCCTGGCTGGTGTTCACGGCAAACTTGGACCCCGGAGTATTCAGCAATTCCCGGTAGCTCGCCCCCTTGCCGTGCTTCAGAACGTTGATCACCAGATAATACTGATGGACCCTCCCGGCGAGATCGGTTTGCCCGGATTGCGACAGCAGGGCTGTCAATTTCCGCGAAAACGGCCCCCGCCTGAAGTGGTGCTGCATCCGCGCCTCGAACAGAGTGAAGATATCGACCGCTTGCGCCTCCAGCGCAACCGTGGCCGCGCGAAGCTCCTCAACCCGGCCGTCAGGGGTTTGCGCCGCCATGATGCGATCCTCAAGCGTCTTGGCATTGGCCCGCGCCGCCGCGACCAGTTCAGGTAAACTCTGTGAAGGTTCCATCAGTCATTCTCCTTAAGGCCCCCCCTCCCATACGCTATAGCGCGGGGAATGATAGTGCCGGGGCGCCGTTTTTGAACGCCGCCCGTTGCGCAGGCAGCGCACGCATGGGTTCGCGGATCTTAACCGCCAGCGGCTATTAATCAGCGGACGGAATTCACCAAGGGACCCGCCATGCAGACATGCCTGCCCTGCGCATATGAAAAAGGCCCCCGCTTGCGCGAGGGCCTTCCAAAGTCTCAAAAAGGCAAATCTCAGAGTCCGGTGGACACGTCGATGGTGTTGCCTTCTTCCAGGGTCACATAGGCTTTTTTGACGTCTTTGCGACGGCCCATCTGGCCGCGGAACCGCTTGACCTTGCCTTTGGTGATGGTGGTGTTGACCGCCTTCACCTTGACGCCAAAGAGAGCCTCAACAGCTTCTTTGATCATCGGCTTGTTCGAGTCGATTGCCACCTCAAAGACCACTGCGCCGTTTTCGGACGCCATGGTGGTTTTCTCGGTGATGATCGGCTTGCGGACCACATCGTAGTGTTCTGCTTTAGCGCTCATTTCAGGCGAGCCTCCAGTGCTTCGACACCTGCTTTGGTGATCACCAGGATGTCACGCTTCAGGATATCATAGACGTTTGCGCCCATTGTCGGCAGGATATCCAGACCTTCAATGTTGCGCGACGCTTTCAGGAAGTCTTCGTTGACCGAAGAGCCGTCGATGACCAGCGCGCGTTTCCAGCCCAGGTTTTTCACCTGTTTGGCCAGAGCGGCGGTTTTGCCTTCGGAGGCTGCATCCTCGATGATGACCAGCTCGCCCGCTTTTGCCTTTGCGGACAGCGCGTGGCGCAGACCCAGCTTGCGGAACTTCTTGGTCAGATCGTGGCCGTGCGAACGGACAACCGGGCCTTTGTAGATACCGCCCTTGCGGAAGATCGGCGCGTTGCGGTCACCGTGGCGTGCGCCGCCGGTGCCTTTCTGGCGATAGATCTTCTTGGTCGAATAGGAGGTCTCCGAGCGGGTCTTCACCTTGTGGGTGCCGGCCTGCGCGTTGTTGCGCTGCCAGCGGACCACGCGGTGCAGGATGTCCGCACGCGGCTCCAGGCCGAACAGGTCTTCGGACAGCTCGATGTCGCCGGACTTGCCGCCGTCGAGTTTGATCACGTCAAGTTTCATGCTTCACCACCTTCCGCGGGGGCTTCAACAGCCGGTGCATCGGTTGCAGCCGCTTTCAGACCGGCCGGGAACGGCAGACCTTCGGGCGCTTTCTTCTTCACGGCGTCCTTGACGGTGACCCAGCCGGATTTCGGGCCGGGAACGGCGCCTTTGATGAAGACCAGGCCGCGGTCGGCGTCGGTTTTCACCACTTCCAGGTTCTGGGTGGTCACGCGGGCAGCGCCCATGTGGCCGGCCATCTTCTTGCCTTTGAAGACTTTGCCCGGATCCTGACACTGACCGGTGGAGCCGTGCGAACGGTGCGAGATCGACACACCGTGCGTTGCACGCAGGCCGCCGAAGTTGTGCCGCTTCATGGCACCCGCGAAACCTTTACCGATCGAGGTGCCGGTGACGTCCACTTTCTGGCCAGCCAGGAAGTGTTCGGCCGAAATCTCGGCGCCGACTTCGATCAGGGCATCTGCGGGGACGCGGAATTCCACCAGCTTGCGCTTGGGCGCAACCTTGGCTGCGGCGAAATGGCCGCGCATGGCTTGCGACGTGCGCTTTGCCTTGGCGGAACCGGCACCGAGCTGAACGGCAGTGTAGCCGTCTTTGTCATCGGTGCGCTGCGCAACAACCTGCAGGCCGTCCAGCGACAGAACGGTCACAGGGATCTGCTTGCCGTCTTCCAGGAACAGCCGGGTCATGCCGACTTTCTTTGCGATAATACCAGAGCGCATATTCATTACCCTCCGATCTTACGACTGCAGCTTGATTTCGACGTCCACACCAGCGGCGAGGTCGAGCTTCATCAGCGCGTCCACGGTCTGGGGGGTCGGATCAACGATGTCGAGCAGGCGCTTGTGGGTCCGGATTTCGAACTGGTCGCGCGATTTCTTGTCAACGTGGGGGCCACGCAGAACAGTGAATTTCTCGATCTTGTTCGGCATCGGGATCGGGCCACGAACCTGAGCGCCGGTGCGCTTGGCTGTGTTGACGATTTCCTGCGTGCTGGCATCCAGTACGCGGTAATCGAATGCCTTCAGCCGAATGCGAATGTTTTGGCTTTGCATTACATCTGCCTTTATTGAGGCGTTGAGGTTGAGAGGAGGGCCTGCGACCACCGCGAAACCCTCATCGAACCCAAAAGGCGGGAATCACCCCGCCCCTATCCGCACATAGCGAACCTGCGCGCTATACGCCTGATGCAGCAGTGTGGCAAGGGGTTTCGCGGCGAAACGGTTGCGTTTGGGGCGTACGGTGGGTTTGGAGTTTGTTTGGGAGTGTTAAGGGTCGGTTACGCGGACAGAGCGGAGACTGAGCACTGCACTCATCGGCGGCAACGCGGGACTTTGCTGACGTTCGAGTCGGCGGCTGCAAGGTCGGCAACTTCCCCTTTCCACCATTCCAACGTAGATGTATCCAGTTCCCGGTATACCCGTGGGCCACCAGAGCATAAAATGCATTTTTACTCCGAAGCTAAGCGACTACTTTGGTTTCACTTAGCAAACCTTATGATATCCATACCGGTTGCGCTTGTACTTCCCTTGAGCATTTCTGGCTTCAACATGGCTTACCCATTGTTTTCTTTGAAAGTAATCGCCCTTCTCTACTTCAACGAGTTTCCTTCGAAGAAAGACCCATTCAGCGTTGCGTTCTTTGCCATCGCTTGTGTTGAGATCGCTTTATTGTTTCTTACGGGTTCCTTTTCTTTCTTTACCTTCTTGTTCTGACGCTTGTGATTGGAGCGGGAGCTTCCTGCGTATCGCGGTTCTGGCGCTGCGCAGCATCGGTTGAAATGGGCTCCTTTTACACATACGCTGCATTCAGAACAAACGCCTGCTTTCGTGAAATGAGCCAAACCAGCGAACTGTCATTCCGTTAGTCTGATCAATAATGCGAAGAGAGCGCGCCTGACCGGGGCCTGCGGCTTTGTTCCGGCTGGCTCAGGTTTTCCAATAGCAGAAAAAGGGCCGCTCTTTCGAGCGGCCCTTTCGCAAAACAGTTCTGAGTGGCTCTCGGCGATTTTCCTTTGGAAAACCGCCTCCCGCCACCAGACGGCAAAGCCGTCTTACTCGGTGATTTTCGACACAACACCGGCGCCGACGGTGCGGCCGCCTTCGCGGATGGCGAAGCGCAGGCCGTTTTCCATCGCGATCGGGGCGATCAGTTCAACGTCGAACTTCAGGTTGTCGCCCGGCATCACCATCTCGGTGCCCTCAGGCAGGGTCACGGTGCCGGTCACGTCGGTGGTGCGGAAGTAGAACTGCGGACGGTAGTTCGCAAAGAACGGCGTGTGACGGCCGCCTTCTTCCTTGGTCAGGATATAGGCCTCGGCTTCGAACTTGGTGTGCGGGTTCACCGATTTCGGTGCGCACAGAACCTGGCCGCGCTCAACGCCGTCACGGTCGATGCCGCGCAGCAGGGCGCCGATGTTGTCGCCGGCTTCACCGCGGTCCAGCAGCTTGCGGAACATTTCAACACCGGTGCAGGTGGTGGTTTTGGTGTCGCGGATACCAACGATTTCGATCGAGTCGCCAACGTTGATCACGCCGCGCTCAACCCGGCCGGTCACAACGGTGCCGCGGCCCGAGATCGAGAACACGTCTTCGACCGGCATCAGGAACGGCTGGTCAACAGCACGCGCCGGGGTCGGGATGTATTCGTCAACAGCTGCCATCAGCTCTTTGATCTTCTCTTCGCCGATTTCAGGCTTGTTGCCTTCCATTGCGGCCAGAG